>JBKJPD010000476.1:0-5153 GCA_046595345.1 Pseudonocardia sp. | reverse complement strand
TACAAGCGGTCCGAAAAACGCGGGGCTGATCAGCCGCTCCGCGAACTACCTCATCCCCCTGGCATCGACTGCGCCCTCGTCCCCGGCCAAGAGCGCCATCTGAACTCCTACGGCTGCCTGACCACACTGGAAAGCCGCTGTACACGCGCTCACGAGGCCTGGTCGCGGAACTCCCGTACCGCTTCGGCGATGGCATCCACCTCCAGCACGTCGACCATCAGTCCGACCTGTTCTTCCCATACGTCCGCGGGGACGGCGGAACGCAATTCGTCTTCGAGTACGTGGTACACGGGGAGGCCCAACTGGACCCCTGCCAACGGTCCTGCCCAACTCGGATCACCGAGTACCACCGTTTCGGCGGCAATCCCGGCACTCTCAGCGTCCGGCGCACCGAGGAGCACCAGCAGCGAATCGCTACCGTGCTCGTCGGCTAGACGCTTGATCGTCTCCTGGGTGGACAGATCCATGGCTCCGGCAGCCGTTCAAACGAAGCATTCGGTGGCGACGTACACCACCGAGGCACCTGCTGCCTGGACACAGGCGGCGATGGCCGGTCCCGCGATCCCGTCGCGTTCGCCGATCACGATGACCTTCTTGCCGTCGAACATCAACTCTCCTCCACTGTCAGCTGAGCCAATTCCGCGGACAACCATGTGTCGACCTGCGCCGGCAGCAGGTTGGGGCTGGTGATCCGTGCCACCTCCTGACCGTCGTGGTAGAGCAGGAGCGTGGGCAGGCCGCGTACCTGCAGCGCCATGCACTGCCGCCGTGCCTTGCTCGCGTCGAGTTTGACGACGGTCAGGTCGGGGTTGGCGCCGACGAGGGTCTTCATGTGCGGCGCCAGCGCCACGCACGGGCGGCAGCTCTCCGCCCATATGTCTACGAGCACGAGTCCGGATTCGACGAGATCGGCGAAGGTCTCCTTGGTCGCGTCCACCACAGCACCCATTGATCGATCAACCTCCGTTGCGTTCCAGCAGTACGCTCATGCCGTCGGACGCCTGGCTCATCCGGCCGAGGAACAGGCTGCCCTTGGCCAGCAGCAGGACCCGCTCCGCCGAGCCGGTCCGCAGCCGGTCGAGGGCATGCGGCAGGTAACAGATCGCGGAGGCCAGATGCCCCTGGGTGGGGGCGTAGCCGGGCATCCCGCGGGTGGCGACGAACTCAGCGATCTGGTCCCGGCGCAGGTCGCCGCGGCGGACGGCCATCGCGGCGATCGTCTTGTAGTTGCGCGCAGCCACGTCGCCGGACCCCTGCGGCTCGGTGACCTCGGGGTCGTGCAGTTCGGTGGCGTAGTCGTCCACGTCGGCCATCCCCAGGCCCAGCGCCTCCAGCGGCCGGACCGTGAGGTCGTGCAGGATCGCCGCACCGGATCCGCCGGAGGACACCCGGTGCCGCCCGACGGCGTCCAGCCGGATCCGGGGCGAGACCCCGTCGTCGGCGGTCACCAGCAGTGCGACCCCGCCGATCACGTCCTCCAGCACCGGCAGGCTGTGTTTGAGGTGCCCCTCGAACTTCATTCCGAGCTTGGGCAGCGATCCCCCGGCGACCACCGCGACCTGCTCGAACACCCCGGCCGCCACCAGGCTGGCGGCGATCACCAGCGCCGGGATCGGACCGGCGCAGAAGTCCTTGACGTCGGCGCCCGAGGACTCTCCGAGCCCGGCAACGGCGGCGATCGCCTTGCCCATGTTGCCGCCACCGCGCTGGTAGCGGTCCCCGACCGCCTCCTCCGAGCACGACAGGGTGTACTCGATCGCGTTCGGATCCAGACCGTTGTCGTGCAGCAGGTGCAGCAGCGCCAGGGTCCCGGTGGCCTTGCAGGCCAGGTTCTCCAGCAGTACCGGGGCGGCCAGCGACTCGTCCTCGTCGTGCGCTCCGCGCAGCGACCCGGCCAGGATGTCCGGTGCCAGGTGCAACGGCAGCACCCCGGGTCCGAGGGTTGCGTCGACGTCACCGGCGGCGGCGGCGATCCGGGCCAGGTCGAGCCGCTCGGCCAGCGGATGCTCGCCCAGCCGCTTGGCCGCCCGCTCGGCCACCTCCGGCGTCAACATCACCAGGTTGAACTCGTCGACCGCGGCCATCAGCCCGAGGAACTCCTCCTCCGGCATCAGCTCACCGAACGGGAGGAACCGTCCGGCACCGGGGTGAGCCCGGCCCACCCAGGGCCGGGGGGGCAGCTCACGGGGGTGGCACGCGCCCAGGAACGCCTGGTAGGGCGGGTAGCCGACGGCCTCGTCGAAACCGCGAAGGTTGGCCAGGAACTGGCCGGTCAGCTCGGGGTCACCGACCAGTGTGCGACTCGGCCTCGACCCGTGCCGGGCCAGGCCCGGGGTGTGCGCCAGCACGAGGCTGGCCGCGCGGACGACGGCGTCAGGCACCGGCGCTCTTCTCGTCGACTTCGAAGATCGTCGGCTTGTCGACGGGGGTGGTCACCGCGTCGAGGGCCCGCGTCACCAGCCGCCGTCGCCATTCGTGCTCGGCCTGTGGTGACAGGTTCGGGTCGCCCGACGGGTACTGGATGCCCCGGCCGGGCACGATGCGCGGCGCGCCGACCTGCTCAGCGATCGTGACGAGGTTGGTCACCACAGCGGTCGGGATACCGGCCCGCTCCAGTTCTTTCGCAAGCGTTGACCCGCAACGCGTTCCGGTTCCTCAAGTGGCGGTGAGGATCGCGGCCTGCACCCCGGCCTTGCGCAGCTCCGCGGCCCACTCGATGCCGAACCGCTTCGCGGTGGCCACCGTTGTGCCGTTGCCCACGGTGGAAAAGAACTCGCCGTGCAGGTGCCCGATCGCTCCTTCGCGCTCCAGCTCGCGGGCGGCGTCCAGCGGCACCAGCCGGTTCGGGTCGGCGTTGGCGAGTGTGGTGGCGAAGCCGCCTGCCACCGACTCCCAGGTGCCGCAGGCGAGGGAGTCGACGCCCTCGATCGGGTAGCGCACCCAGCGGGTGGCCCGGGCGGACTCGAGCCGGTCGGGGTTGCCGAGTGGGACCACCGCACCTTCGGTGACCAGCGCGACGACGACCGCGGACGCCTTGTCCACCGGCGCGGCCGGTACGACCACGTCGAACCCGCCCATCGGGACCTCGGTGCGCTCCCGATCACCGGCCAGGCGACGCAGCACGAGTTCGACCGCACGTTTCGCGGCCCGGTCCTCGACCAGCCGGCCGATCCGGGCGGCAGCACCGACCCGGCCGTCCTCCGCGGTCAGCGGCGCGCCGGTGGCCAGCTTCGCCACGGCCGCCGCCAGCCGCTCCAGCGTCGGCCGCATCTGACGGGCGACTGCACCGGCCTCCACCACCGGCGCGGCACCCGCCTCGCTGATCCCGGGATTGTCCGGATGCATGGAGGCCACCGCAGGCAGGCAGGCCGCCTGCGCGGCGGCCACCAGCCGGGCGCAGACAAGCCCGTAGCGCCCGCTGCCGAATGCCGGGCCGGCGATCAGCAACTCCGCACCCGCGGCACGGGCCATCCCGATCAGCTCCGCCGACACCGTGGGGTCGGATGCGGCGTAGTTGTCACCGCAGACGACGGTGGCCACGATCTGATGGTCCGCGCCGAGCAGCTGCTGCAGCAGCCGCCCGGGCCCGGCCGCGCCGTCCAGCACGCGCGGGCCCAGCCCGGCGGCGTCCTCCCCGCCGAGCCCGGCATAGAACTGGTTGATGTAGTGCACGATGCGCATCAGGCCACCCCTTCCAGGACGACGGCGGGTGGCTCGGCGCGGCAGGTCAGGCGTCCGGCGCCCAGCGGGCTGAGTCCGCCGAGGATCATCGCCACGGGGATCTCGATCGGCCCGGTGGCCTCGGCGTCGATGATGCGGAGTCGGGTGCCGCCCAGCGCCCGCTCGACTGCGGGCAGTTTCAGCCGTTGGTCGTAGTTGCCGGTGCTGACCACCGCGCCGTGCCGGGGTCCGGCGACCAGCGGCGGTCCGGTGCCCTCGGGGCCCGACATCTCGGCGTAAAGGGCCACGGCGGTCAGGCCGGCGGCCTCCAGGGCGTCCACCTTCATCCCGAGGTCGTTGTCGGCGTTGCCGGCACCTTCCTTGGTGACGATCGCGGCGTCCCACCCGGCGGCCTGGCACAGCCAGGCGGCATGGGCGGAGACATGCTCCTTGCCGCCCTGCTCGACCGGCTCCGGGCACAGCACCACCCCGGCGAAGTGCAGGTCCTGCCCGTCGCGGGCGCGCAGTTCGGCGATCACCGGGTGGTTCTGGTGCAGGTAGGTGGGATTGCGCAGGGCCGGGTGGCCGTACTGGCCGGCGACCACGGCGCCGTCCTCGATCTCGGCGGGATCGAACAGGGTCGGCAGGCTGCCCGCCATACTGCGGCCGTAGACGTAGACGTCCTTGAATGCGCCCTGGGTCTGCAGGTTGGTGATCACACCCACCCTCGGCAGGCCCCCGGTGGGCGCTCCTGGCCGGTGCGGCGCCGCCAGCTCCTCCACCACGTCCGGGGTGCTGTCCACGGCGGCGTCGGCCAGGTGCACGGCGAGGCGCAGCAGCCCGCGACGCACCGCCTGCTCGGCCTCCAGCAGAGGAGCGCCCTCGGCGGGATCGAACTCGATGACGACATTGTGGGTGCGGCTGAACGGGGACAGGGGGGCGGCCGGGCCGGACATGTCGATCAGGCCCTCCTGGTTACGCGGGAGGTAACCGGCGGCCAGCACGGCGGCCCCGCGCAGCACGTGCGTATCGGGTCCGCGCTTGCGGTTGACCGGGGCCAGGAAGCCCGGGAACACCCCGCCGCCGCCCCGGCCCTTGCTACGTGGCTCGACCACGTCCAGCGGCGTGATGATCCGGACCGATTCTCCCGGGGAGGCGAGCCGCGGACGCACCGCGGCCAGCGCCGGATCGGCGAACAGCGACTCGACCTGTTCCCGACCGACGACCAGATGGTGCTGGTGGTAACCGGTAGCGGGACCGAACGCGACGGAGTGGACCTCGTGCACGAGTCGCCGCAGTACTGTCACCAGCGCCTCCGTTCGAACACTCCGGCGTCAGGCACCGGCGCCAGCAGAGCCTAACCCGGCGGCCTGCTGTGATCGGGCCAGTTGCACAGACACGATCGGGGTGTCCCGGAACAGCCATCCACGGTGGTGGCAGTCGTTCCTGCGCCGCTTCGATCTCGAGCACACCTTCCGGTTGTTCAAGCAGAT
>JBKJPD010000367.1:0-3889 GCA_046595345.1 Pseudonocardia sp. | reverse complement strand
GCTTCATCAGCTTGGCGTCGGGACCGCGCACGGCGGCGACGATGCAGAACTCGGTCGCGCCAGTGGCAGCCGTCTCGACCGAGTTCTGCATCGTCGCCGCCGTGCGCGGTCCCGACGCCAAGCTGATGAAGCAGCTCGCCGAGGGCGTCGTCGCGATCCGCGCGGCGGTCGACATCCAGATCGCCTGCTCGCTCGGGGTGCTCACCCAGGAGCAGGTCGACCAGCTCGCCGCGATGGGGGTCCACCGCTACAACCACAACCTCGAGACCGCGCGCTCGCATTTCCCCAACGTCGTCACCACCCACACGTGGGAGGAGCGCTGGGAGACCCTGCGCCTGGTGCGCGAGGCCGGCATGGAGGTGTGCTGTGGCGGGATCATCGGCATGGGGGAGACCCTGGAGCAGCGCGCCGAGTTCGCCGCGCAGCTCGCCTCGCTGACGCCCGACGAGGTGCCGCTGAACTTCCTCAACCCCCGTCCCGGTACGCCGTTCGGTGACCTGGAGGTGCTGTCGGGTCCCGATGCGCTGCGAACTATCGGCGCGTTCCGGCTGGCCCTGCCGCGCACCGTGCTGCGGTTCGCCGGTGGCCGTGAGCTCACCCTGGGCGATCTGGGCGCGCGAAAGGGATTGCTCGGCGGGATCAACGCGGTGATCGTCGGTAACTACCTCACCACGCTGGGGCGCCCCGCGGAGTCCGATATCGACCTGCTCGGCGAGCTCCAGATGCCGATCAAGGCCCTGAACGACACGCTGTGAGTGGTTTCTGCGACCAGTGCGGGCAGCAGGCGGCGGAGCAGGAGCACCCGGTTTGCGTCGGCCGTCGCGAGCTGGAGCCGCCGCGGTTCTGCCCGGACTGTGCCCGGCGGATGGTCGTTCAGGTGCTGCCCACGGGCTGGACGGCGCGCTGCAGCCGGCACGGTGAGCGCCGCAGCGCGGAGCCTGGGCGGAGCGCAGGTCGAGGCGACTGAGCTCTGTTCGGCGCTGACCTGGGGAGGAACTGCGGGGTGACGACCGGATCGGGGGGTCGCGGCCGCCGTGAGCTTGAGCCCGGAGGTCAGAACCAGGTGAGTCGGTGGCCGTCGACCTCCGGCGCGACGGTCCCGATGACGCGCCGGGACTCGAGCGCGTCGGCGAGATCGGTGAGCATCACGGCGACCGAGTCCCAGCCGCGGGGCTCGACCACTGCCTCCACCTTGTCGACGAACAGGACGCACCCGTGCAGGGCGCCGGCGCGGGTGTCGACGACCAGGTAGTTGCTGTTCTGGTCATCGGCGATCGGCAGGAAGGACGGGAGGAACACCGGCGTCGGGCTGCCCGCGGGCTGGGCGTCGAGGCGCTCGACGTCGTACGGGTCGTCGGGCTCGGGAGCGCCGGGCCGGCTGCGGAGGTTTCGGTTCAACGGGTCGCCCGCCGTGCGCGGGGTAACCAGGCCGCTCAGCATCGACCGCGTCTGCACGACCGAACTCAGCGGCATGGGGCAGTGACCCGGCAGGAGGTAGCCGGCGGGGCTCCGCTCGGTGCCGTCCATCAGCTGGAACCACTCGATCAGATCCGGGGGCCACACCCGCCCGGTGGCCTTCTGAGCCGCGGTCAGCGCAGCCGCCCCGGCTGGTGGCCGCACCGTCGCGGCGGAGGTCGGGGTGTGGTCGCCGACCCAACGCATGATGCGCGCCCACGACGCCGTGACCGTCACGAACGTGAGTCTACGAGCCGGGTCCCGGATGCGCATCGCCGGTTCGGGAGCAGCGGGCCGGGGAGGAGCGACTCGTACGAAGCGGGGCGGACATGGGTCCGGGGATGCTGCCCGGTCGCTCCGCACCGGTGGATCGCCGCCTGGCGACGTCGATCCACCGGATGGCCGTCAGGGCGTGACCAGCACCTTCAGTGCCGTGCGGTCGCTCATCGCCGCGTAGCCCGCGGGCACACCGTCGAGACCGACGGTCTGGTCGAAGACGCGGCCCGGGTTGAGGCGACCCTCCAGTACGTCGGGGAGCAGTTCCTCGATGTACGCGCGCGCCGGGGCGATGCCGCCGGCCAGCGTGATGTTGGCGCGGAACATGTCCGGGCCGACAGGGCCATCGGAGTACTGGGGAACGCCGACGCGGCCGACGATGCCACCGGCGCGGGCGATCGCAAGGCCGGTCTGTAGCGCGTCGAGGGTGCCGACGCATTCGAGGACGGAGTGGGCGCCGTCGCCGCTGGTCATCTCGCGCACCGCGGAGATCGCTTCCGCACCGCGCGCGGCGACGACGTCGGTGGCGCCGAACTCACGGCCGAGGTCCGTCCGGGCGGTGTGACGGCCCAGCAGGATGATCTGCTCGGCGCCCAGACGCTTCGCGGCGAGCACGCCGCACAGGCCGACGGCGCCGTCACCGATCACCGCAACGGTGGATCCCTTCCGCACGCGCGCCGAGACCGCAGCGTGGTGGCCTGTCGCGAACACGTCCGAAAGGGTGAGCAGCGACGGCATCAGCGCGTCGTCCTCGGGGACGCCCAGTTTCACGAGCGTGCCGTCGGCCTGCGGCACCAGCGTGGCCTCACCCTGGGCGCCGTCGACGCCCTCGGCCCCCCAGAAACCGCCATGGCGGCACGATGTGTTCAGGCCGTCGCGGCAGAAGTCGCAGGTGTTGTCGGAGTAGTAGAACGGAGCCACGACGACGTCACCGCGCTGCACGGTGCGCACGTCGGAGCCGATCTCCTCGACCACACCGATGAACTCGTGGCCGATCCGACTTCCCGTGTCGCTGGGCTCCATGTCCTTGTAGGGCCACAGGTCGCTGCCGCAGATGCACGAGCGGGTGATGCGGACGATCGCGTCGGTCGAGGTGCGCAGGGCCGGGTCCGGAACCTGCTCGATGCGGACGTCGCCTGCGCCGTGGATGATGGTCGCGCGCATGGTGTTCCTCCTTGATCGGGTACCTGCAGGACTACCCCGCTGGATGTTCGATCAATACCGATGACGCTTGTGAGTCTGGTCCTACCGCCGTCCGACATGCTGTGGGAATGGCCAACTGGGTGAACATCTTGCGGCGAGCGGCGAAGATCGGGATGGATCTGCTGGCGTCGGGCAAGAGGCAGCAGGCCGGGCCGCCGCCGGCCGGGTCACGGCGCCCCTTGCCGCAGTCCGGTTCTGTGTCGACGCGGGACCGCTCCCGGGCCGTCGTCTACGCCCCCGACCTCGATGGCTCCGCGGACCCGGGCGAGATCGTCTGGGCGTGGGTGCCGTTCGAGGAGAACGACGGGCGCGGCAAGGACCGGCCGCTGCTCGTCGTCGGACGCGGCGCCGGGGACCTGCTCGCGCTGATGCTGTCGAGCCAGCAGGACCGGGCCGACGACCGCGACTGGATCTCCATCGGGTCCGGGCCGTGGGACGGGCAGGGGCGTGAGTCGTTCGTGCGGCTCGACCGGGTGTTGGAGGTCGGCGAGCACGACATCCGTCGCGAGGGCGCGGTGCTCGATCGCGACCGGTTCGACCGGGTCGCCGACGAGTTGCGGGACCGGTTCGGCTGGTCGTGACGCGCGGCCCCGGGGCGGATCGGCTCGCTCGTGGATCAGTTGAAGCCGTGCTCCACCGCGTAGGTCGTGATCGGGGCGTAGACGGCACGGAGCTGGGTGAGCAGGCCGGTCTCTCGCGCGAGCAGCGCGCGCACCATCCGCAACCGCTCGGTGGGGGAGGTCTGTTCGAGCAGGCTCTGGCGATCCGACATCGGGAGCAGGCAGTCCGCGGCGAGGATGTGCGGCAGCGTGGCGGGCTCGACGTCGTCCCCGGGCTCGGACCAGTCGCCGTGCTTCCACGCCGTGGCGCAGTAGCGGCTGTGGGCGGCGCGGGCGGCCGAGGTGAGCATGCGTGTCATGTCCCCCGCGTCGGCGACGGTCTCGACGTCGGGCAG
>JBKJPD010000259.1:0-4027 GCA_046595345.1 Pseudonocardia sp. | reverse complement strand
GGAATCGTGCCGGCGGTCACCACGCTGACCGATTCATCCGGATCGCCCATCGCCTACCTCTACGACCAGTTCCGTGTTCCGGCCGGAACCGTCGCGCCGGCGATGCAGGCGGCGATCATCGCGATCGAGGACCGCCGTTTCTTCGAACACGGCGGCGTCGACCCGGTCGGTACGGTGCGCGCGCTGGTCAACGACGCAGGCGGCGGGGCCCGGCAGGGCGGCTCCACGCTCACCCAGCAGTACGTCAAGAATTACGAGCTCTACGTGGCCGCCACCACCGACGCGCAACGCAGCGCCGCCGTCGCCCCCAGCATCGCCCGCAAGATCACCGAGGCGGAGCTGTCGGTCCAACTCGACCACGAGCTGGGCAAGGACGAGATCCTCGCCCGCTACCTCGATCTCGTCTACTTCGGGCACGGCGCCTACGGCGTCGGCGCGGCGGCGAAGGTCTACTTCGGCACCACCGCCGACCGGCTGACCGTGGCGCAGGCGGCGTTGCTCGCCGGACTTGTCCAGAGCCCGACCAATGACGACCCGGTGCGCCACCCCGACGCCGCCCGTGCCCGCCGTGACGTCGTCATCACGGCGATGCGGCTGCAGGGGTCGATCACCGATGCGCAGGCGGGGGACGCCCGGGCCGCGCCGCTCGGGGTGTCCGACACGGCGGCCGCACCGGCCGCCGGGTGCGCTGCGGCCGGTGACGCCGGCTACTTCTGCGCCTATGCCGTCGACTATCTCGAACGCGCCGGGCTCACGGCGGAGCAGCTCGCCACCGGCGGCTACACCGTCTCCACCACGCTGAACCGTGCCGCGCTGTCGACGCTCAAGGCGGCGATCGACGCGCAGGACCCACCGGGCACCCCTCACGTCGCCGACGTCATGTCGGTCGTCGCGCCCGGACCGGACCGGCACCCGTTGGTGGCGATGGGCGCCAACCGCCCGTACGGCAACGATCCGGGCCAGTCCGCATACGACCTGCCCGCTGTGCCGGAGAACCTCGGCGCCGGCTCGACCTACAAGATCTTCACCGCGGCGACGGCGCTGGAGCAGGGCATCGCCGGCATCGACACGATCCTCGACGTCCCACCCAGCGGCGCGACGCTGCCCAACTACACCGATGGAGCGGGCCGTCCCCTCGGTGCGGAACGCGGGCAACTATCCGACGCAGCTCAGCCTCACCGATGCACTCGCGCAGTCCCCGAACACCGCGTTCGTCGAGCTGGAGGGCCGCACCGGGGTCGCGCCGGTCGTCGACATGGCGCAACGTCTGGGCCTGACGTCGCTGGCGGCCGGCTCGCCGTCGATCGCGGACGTGGCGCGGGCGCAGAAGCAGGCCTCGTTCACCCTCGGGGTGTCCCCGACCAGCGACGTGGAGCTGGCGAACGTCGCCGCCACCATCGCGAGCCACGGCATCTGGTGCCCGCCCAGCCCGATCGCCTCGGTCACCGACCGCGACGGCGCTCCCGTCGCGCTCGCCGAACCCGCCTGCCGCCGGGCGGTGGACCCGGGCCTCGCGGACACCCTGATGAACGGTCTCAGCCGCGACGCCGTGCCCGGTGGCACGTCCGCCGCCGCCGCCGCATCGAGCGGCTGGGACCGTCCGATCGCAGCGAAGACCGGGACGACCCAGCGCTACCAGTCCGCGGCGTTCGTGGGCGCCACCCCGCAGCTCGCCGCAGCGGTGATCGTGTTCGACGACTCGGCCACACCCGGACCCATCTGCGACGGATCGCCGCCGCGGAGCTGCGCGGGAGGCACGATATTCGGTGGCACGGTGCCCGCGCGCACGTTCTACCGGGCGATGGGCGGCATCCTCGCCGGCGAACCGGTACTGCCGCTCCCGCCGGTCGATCCACGCTATCTCACCGCTCGCGGGTCAGGATGACGCGCGGGAGCCCCGCACCGAGCGGATCAGCAGCGCACCACCGGCGGCGAGCGCGACCAGGCCGATCACCAACCAGAACTTCGAGCCGGTCATGAAGCTGCCGGGTAGCAGGCCGGCGCCCTGCAACGTCCAGACCACACCGATGAGGGCGAGCAGGGCGCCGAGCACGGGAACGACGAAGCGGGGCATGGGGCGATCATGCCCCGCGCCGCGGGTTGCAGCACCTCCGCGCTGTGAACCCGGTCGATGAAGATCGGCACGAGATATGCGGATCTGCTTTCGATCAACTGCGCACGTCTCGCGGCGATCATGGCTCGGCGAAGGGTGGAAGACGTTCGACGCCCGGTAGAATTCGCGCCCGTGAGTAATGCCGTTCTCTCCCCGTCCACCGCGGCCCTGGCCTTCCGGGTCGTCGCGATCGCCGAGGCCTGCTCGTGGGCCGGACTGCTCGCCGGGATGGTCGTCAAATGGATCTTGCGCGCGAGCGAGATCGGGGTGCAGGTGTTCGGCCCGATCCATGGCGTGCTGTTCGTGACGTACGTGGTGGTGACGCTGCTGGTGGCCCGCACGTTCCGGTGGAGCCCGCGGACCACGCTGCTCGCACTGGCCGCGAGCATCCCGCCGCTGGCCACGCTGTGGTTCGAGCGTCGGGCCCGGCGCTCCGGTCAGCTCTCGTCGCCCGCCAGCGCCCGGTAGGCGGGCCTGAGCAGCTCGACCACCACCTCACCGCGTACCGGGATCGGGAACGCCGGGAGCTGATCGAGTAGCGCGTCCGAGGGTGTGAGCGGGCCCGCGTGGCGCTCCGCGAGCCCGGGGCCGGCGGTGAAATAGCGGTCCAGGCTCTGCGCGAGCGGCGTCACCCCGTCGCCCGGTACCGCTGGCCCGGACGCCGCCCGGCGGGCGCGCAGGTCCTCCAGCAGCGTCTCGCGGTCGCGCCCGCGCAGCGCGAGGATCTCGAACGGGTCGGCGTCGAACCGCTCAGCCAACACGTAGAACACCGCGGCGAGGTGCTTGCAGGGCACCGCCTGGTCGGGGCAGCTGCAGTCGAGCGCGAGGTCGCGGGCGGCGGCGGGGAACAGCGAGAGCCCGACGGAGGCGAACACCGACTCGATCTCGCGCGGCATCTCCCCGCTCAGCAGCGCCGCGGCGTACGAGGCGTCCGCGGCAAGTGCCTGAGCCACCGTGGCCCACTCGGCCTTCCCGAACGCCGGCACCCCGACCCGCACCGCGTAGGGCAGGGGCCTGCTGCCCTGGACCTTCGCCACCGCGCCGCCCGCAGCGACGTCGAGCGAGACGATCTGCCCGGCGCGGGCGTAGGAACGCCCCCGAGCCATCCGGCCGCCGATACCGATCGACTCCAGCACCGCGAGGAATCGCTGCGACCACCAGGTGCGCGCCACCGCGCCCCGGGTGCTGTTGATCTGGATGCCGCCCTCGACACGGCGGGCTCGGGTGGGTGCGGTGTCGAGCCACCAGGGGTCCGTCACGATCCCTCCTCGGCGAGTGCATCCGCATCCAGCTCGAACACCTCGCGCAGGGTGTCGGTGGACAGTTCCGTGAGCCAGCTCTCGCCCTCGCCAACGACCATCCCCGACAGCGCCTTCTTCTTCGTGATCATGGCGTCGATGCGTTCCTCGACGGTGCCGGGGCAGACGAACTTGCGCACCTGCACGTTGCGGTGCTGCCCGATGCGGAACGCCCGGTCGGTGGCCTGGTCCTCCACCGCCGGGTTCCACCAGCGGTCCAGGTGGATCACGTGGTTGGCCGCGGTGAGGGTGAGCCCGGTGCCGCCCGCCTTGAGCGAGAGCAGCAGGACCGACGGGCCATCGCCGGCCTGGAAGCGCGCCACCATCTCGTCGCGGCGCTGCTTCGAGGTGCCGCCGTGCAGAAAAGCGATGTCGGCGTCGAAGCGGGCCGACAGGTGCGGCACCAGCATCTGGCCGAACTCGGTGAACTGCGTGAAGCACAGCACCCGGTCGCCCTCGTCGAGGATCTCGGTGAGGATCTCCTCCAACCGGATGACCTTGCCCGACCGGCGCCCGACCGGCGAGCCGTCGTGCAGCAGCTGCGCGGGGTGGTTGCAGACCTGCTTGAGCTTGGCCATCGCCGCCAGCACGTTGCCGCGGCGCGCGATGCCCTGGG
>JBKJPD010000247.1:0-3750 GCA_046595345.1 Pseudonocardia sp. | reverse complement strand
GCGGTGACGTCGACGAGGCGGTTGGAGTAGCCCCACTCGTTGTCGTACCAGCCGACGATCTTGACCTGGTTTCCGATGACCTTGGTGAGTCCGGCGTCGAAGATGCAGGAGTGTGGGTCGGTGACGATGTCGCTGGACACGATGGGGTCCTCGGTGTAGAGCAGGATGCCGCGGAGTGGGCCCTCGGCGGCGGTTTTCATGGCGGCGTTGACCTCGGCGGCGGTGGTGTCGCGGCCGACGATGGCGGTCAGGTCGGTGGCCGAGCCGGTGGGGATCGGTACCCGTAGCGCGAAGCCGTCGAGTTTGCCCGCCAGGTGGGGCAGTACCAGCGAGATGGCCTTCGCGGCGCCGGTGGAGGTGGGCACGATGTTGATCGCGGCGGCCCGGGCGCGGCGTAGGTCTTTGTGTGGGCCGTCCTGCAGGTTCTGGTCGGCGGTGTAGGCGTGGATGGTGGTCATCAGACCTGATGTGATGCCGACCAGGTCGTCGAGGACCTTGGCCATGGGTGCCAGGCAGTTGGTGGTGCAGGAGGCGTTGGACACGATGTTCTGGGAGCCGTCGTAGTCGCTGTCGTTGACGCCCTTGACGATGGTGATGTCCTCGCCGCTGGCGGGTGCGGAGATGACGACTTTCCTGGCGCCGGCGTCGAGGTGTTTGGCGGCGGTTTCGCGGGTGGTGAACAGGCCGGTGGACTCGATGACGACGTCGACGCCGAGGTCTTTCCAGGGGAGTTCGGCGGGGTTGCGTACGGCGAGTCCTTTGAAGGCCTTGCCGTCGACGGTGATCTCGTCGTCGGTGGAGGACACGTCGTAGGGCAGTCGGCCCAGGATCGAGTCGTATTTGAGTAGGTGTGCCAGTGTTGCGTTGTCGGTGATGTCGTTCACCGCGACGATTTCGATCTTGCTGGTTCCGGCTAGGCGTTGTGCGTCCACCGCCCGCCAGAAGTTTCGCCCGATCCGTCCGAACCCGTTCACGCCAACGCGCACCATGACACGTACCTCCCGATGTAGTTCCACATGTGCGCGGCGAGAGCGTCGCCCGCCGACAGCCTCACTCGCCCGCTCCGGGCCGACGCTAGATCGAACCTCGGGGGTTCGGCCCCCCACGGTGGGGGATGCGGAGGGGGAACGACGGCCACCGGGCCGGCCCGGTACGGCGCCCGCAGGTGCGATGACAGCGTGGTCAGACCGCGGCCGGCGGCTCAGCATCCGCAGCGCAGGGCCGGGGACGCGGGGCGGCGTACGCTCCGCCGGTGGCGGATCGGGTGGGGACGACGCATGTCGTCGCGGTCATCGGTGGCGGGCCGGCCGGAGTCGCGGCGGTCCGGGCACTTCGTGACGCGGCCGTCGGTGTCCGGTGGTTCGTCCCCGACGGACGGGTCACCTACCTGCCCGGAACGGTGGACGTCGCGCTCGGCAGGGCCGGGGTCGAGAGGTTCACCGAAATCGTCAAGTTGCGCGGGGTCGAGGTCGACGGCCGCCTGGTCGAGGCCGTCCGCGGTGACGGGGTGCTGGTCGAGGGCAGCTGGCTCGCCGTCGACGCGGTGATCGCGGCGCCCGGACTGGCGTTGCGGCCCGCCGTCGACCCGGGACGTGACGATGCCGTGGCGTTCTGGGACCCGGTCGGGGCCGTCGCCGCGGCCCGGGCCGTCGCCCGCTTCAGCAGGCGGCGCGTGGCCGTGGTCGTCGCCGGGCTGCCCTACCGCTGCCCGCCCGCGCCGTTCGGCCTGGCGATGCGCCTGGCCGGGCAACTGCGCGCCTCCGACCCGTCCGTCGAGGTCGTGCTCACCACCCCGGAGGACCACCCGCTCGCCCAGCTCGGCCCGGAGCCTGGCCGGTTCCTGCTCGGGGCATGCGCGGATGCCGGAGTCGAGGTGCGGCTCGGCGTGCGGCCGGATCCTGAGGCGCTCGCCAAGGGGCGCCTGGAGCTCGACGTGGGCGGCGCAATCGACGCGGACCTGCTGCTGGTCGTCCCGACGCATGGCCCGAGCCCGCTGCTCGTGGAACTGGCTGGGGACGGCCCGATGGTCCCGGTCGGTCCGGACTTCGCCTCCGCGGTACCGGGACTCCATGTTGTCGGTGACGCCGCAGCCACCCCGTTTCCCCGTGCCGCCAAGCCTGCGGCGGTGTCGGGAGCGGTCGCGGCGATCGCCGTGCTGGCCCGCCTGGGCCTGGGTGATCCGCCGCCGCCCGCGGTACCGACGGCCGAGTGCTACGTCGGCCATACCGCCGACGCCTACAGCCGGATCAGGCTGAGCTACCCGGGTGGGCCACCACCGCGAGGGAGACCCCGGGTCGACATCGAGCCGGCCTCGGCGGGACTGGCGGCCGAGTTCCGCTCCGTGCATCGTCGGTGGAGTGCACTTCGGGCAGACTGATCATGAGCCAACGGATCGGGGCATCGGCGACGTCGGTCTCCGATGGCCAGCGGGGGTGCACCGAGGCGTGATGCCTCCCCCCGTCATCGCCACTGCGGGGGGATGGCAGTGCCGGCTGCGCGGATTAGCGTCGACTCGTTGCGGACGGCGCCGTCGCTCGTGTAACCCGAACCCTAAGGACGTCATGGTCGCCGACCGCACGACTCTCACCCGGTTCCTGATCGAGCAGCGGAGAATGCATCCGGACGCGAGTGGGGACCTGAACGCGCTGATCCTGGACGTCGCCCTGGCCTGTAAGGCCATCTCGAAGCGGGTCGCCTACGGGGCGTTGGGCGGGGTGTTGGGGGCGGAGTCGACGACCAATGTGCAGGGCGAGACCCAGCAGAAGCTCGACGTGATCGCGAACGACCTGTTCCTGCGGGTCAACGAGTGGGGCGGCACGGTCTCCGGGATGGTGTCCGAGGAACTCGACGATCCGGCGCACATCCCCGCACAGTACCCGCGGGGAAAGTACCTACTCGCGTTCGATCCGCTCGACGGCTCCTCGAACATCGACGTCAACGTCGCGGTCGGCAGCATCTTCTCGATCCTGCGGGCGCCGAACCCCGGTGTGGATGCCGCCGTCGCGGACTTCCTTCAGCCCGGCACGGACCAGGTCTGCGCCGGTTACGCCATCTACGGCCCTTCCACGATGCTGGTCCTCACCCTCGGCGCAGGGGTGCACGGGTTCACCCTCGAACCCGAGCTCGGTGAGTTCATCCTGACCCACCGCGACATGGTGATCCCGGCGGCGGCGAAAGAGTTCGCGATCAACTCGTCGAACCGCCGGTTCTGGGAGCCTGCGGTCCGTCGCTACGTCGACGAATGCCTCGCCGGGGCGTCCGGTCCCCGGGGCAAGGACTTCAACATGCGCTGGGTGGCCTCGCTCGTGGCGGAGCTGCACCGCATCCTCAACCGCGGTGGGGTGTTCCTCTACCCCAACGACAGCAAGGACCCGGACAAGCCCGGCCGGTTGCGTCTGCTCTACGAGGCCTCCCCGGTCGCGTTCCTCGTCGAGCAGGCCGGCGGGCTCGCGAGCACCGGTCGCGAGCGGATCCTCGACGTGGTCCCCGACGAGCTGCATCAGCGCATACCGCTGGTGTTCGGCGCCCGCGAGGAGGTCGAGAGGATCGAGGAGTTCCACGCCTTCGACCCTGATCGGATGACCGAGGCTCCGCTGTTCGGGGCCCGAGGTCTGTTCCGCGCCACCGCCTGAGCGACGCCGGCACCTGAACGAAACGGAGAACGCGTGTCCGCACAGAACCCGATCATCGCTGTCACCGGCGCTTCCGGCGCTGGGACGACGTCGGTGATGCGTACCTTCGAGCAGATCT
>JBKJPD010000092.1:0-3471 GCA_046595345.1 Pseudonocardia sp. | reverse complement strand
ATCCGCGTCAACTGCGTGGCCCCGGGACTCATCAACGCCGGCATGTCGGACGCGATCTACGCCGACGCCGAGGTGCGCCGCGTGCGCGAGGGCGCGGTGCCGCTGGGGCGGCTCGGGTCCGCCGAGGACGTCGCCTCGGCCGTGCTGTTCCTGGCCTCGGACAAGGCCGGCTACATCACCGGCCAGTCGATCGCCGTGGACGGCGGGCTGGTGAAGAGCGCGCTGGCCTCCCTGCCGCGTCCCAAGGCCGTCGACTCCGTCGGACTCGACGATCCCGCCGAATGGTAGGGGCGCCGCCGAGTTTCGGCCCCGGATCCGCCCGTCACCGCAGGAAGGTGCGACGATGACCGACGAGCCGTCGGGCCATGTCGTGGCTGTGGGGGGATCCGGAGGGCGGGCGATGTCCCAACAGAATGTGATCGATGAGCTCCAGCGGCTCGGGATGTCGGGCTACGAGGCCAAGGCGTACGTGGCGCTGGTGGCGGCGGGCACTCCGCTCAACGGCTACGAGGTCGCCAAGCGTTCCGGCGTGCCGCGCAGCACCGTCTACGAGACCCTCGCCAAGCTCGTCGGGCGCGGTGCGGCCTACGAGGTGCGCGCGGGCGAGGCCAGCGTCGGCTACATCTCGTTGCCGCCCTCCGCTCTGCTGGACCGCATGCGCCGGGAGTTCGACAAGTCCATCGACGCGTTGCGTTCCGCCCTGCCCGATGTGGCCTCGCCGCCGCAGGTTCGGCTCGTGCACAGCCTGTCCGACCGCGCATCGGTGCTGGCCAGGGCCGAGGACGTGATCGTGGCCGCCCGCAACGACCTGTTCCTGTCGGGGTGGCCCGAGGAGATCGACCCGCTCAAACCGCTGGTCCGCCGGGCCGAGGCGGAGGGTGTCGACGTCTCGGTGGTCAGCTTCGGGGAGGATCCCGACCCCGTCGGGCATACCACCACGCACCGTTTCTCCAAGCCCGAGGTGGTGCTCGAGAACCTCGGCTGCCGGCTTCTGGTGGTCTCGGCCGACCGCGAGCAGGCGGTGATCGGCGGCGTCGTGAACGGTGACGCCTGGGGCGTCTATACCGACGACCCGGCCGTCGTGCTCGTGGCCGTGGAGTACGTGCGCCACGACATCGCCATGCACCTGATCGCCAAGAAGTTCGACGTGGACGACTTCGAGGCCTACTGGACGGCGGACCCGTCGCTGCACCGCCTCCGCGCCGACCACGGTGCGCCTGCCGCGCTGCTCAAGCGCAACGCAGGCGAGGCCAAGTCGCAGCGCCGGTCCTCGCGGCGGCCGCCCACCACCTGAGCACCCTGCTGCGCGCTCCGACCAGGCGGGCCACAGCGATCTCTCTCGTCGGTGCGCGGGTGGGCTCAGGCGTTCGTCACGCCGAGCGCGAGCCCGCCGTCGATGGTCAGCACGGCTCCGGTGGCCCACTCGGCCAAGGCCAGGTACTCCACCGCCTCGGCGATCTCGTCGGGGGTTCCGCTGCGGCCGAGGGCGTGGGCGGCGTCGAGGGTCTTCATCCGGGCGGCGGCGGTGGCGTCGTCCATCAACCCGGCGCGCTGGTTGATCTCGGTGAGAACGCCGCCGGGGCGCACGCAGCTCACCCGCACGCCCTGCGGCCCGAGCTCGGCGGCGAGCACCGCGGTGAGCGTCTCGAGCGCGCCCTTGGTGGCCGCGTAGGGGGATGCGCCGGGGAAAGCCCGCTGGGTGTGCACCGAGCCGAAGAAGACCACGGCCCCGCGGCTCTCCCGCAGGTGCGGCAGCGCGAGCCCGGTGAGCAGCATCGGCGCGATGGTGTTGGAGGTGAACACGTCCACGAGACGCTGCTCGTCGAGCTCCTCCAGTGCGCCGCGATACATGTTCGCCGCGCCGTGTACCAGCAGCTCCAGCCCGCCACCGTGCTCGGCGGCGGCCTCGACCATGCGGGCGCGATCGGCGGCGACGGTGACGTCACCGACCACGGCGAGCGCCCCCGGCCCGGCCTGCTCGGCTACCGCCTCCACCTTCCCGGCGCGACGCCCGGTCAGCGTCACCCGCGCGCCGGCCTTCACCAGTCGCAGCACCAGCGCGGCTCCGATCCCGGAGCCGCCGCCGGTGACCAGCACAGACATCCTGTCCAGCGAGCGAGTCACCGGTGTCCTCCTGTAGTCGCAGCCGTGGTCGACGGGCGGTGTGGGTCATGAGCACGTCGTAGCCGATCCGGCCGTCCACCCGATCGCGCGGCGGATCATCTCCCGGTGCGCCGGCACGGCGTAGGACGGCGGGTGGTGGCCCAGCGCGTCGTAGACCACCCGGCCGCCGCCGTGCTCGCGTGCCCACATCAGCGGCTGGCCCGGCCGCGGGTCCTGGGCGGTGAGCAGGGGTTCGAGGCCGGGGGAGTACTCCAGGTCGCTGTAGACCTCGTCGTCGATGCTGAACCCGCCCAGTCCGTGGACCAGCGGGTGCTCCGGTGCGGTGACGCCGATCCGCGCGGTACCCAGCGGCGGGTGCGACGACCGGCCCCACACCCACACCCCGCCGAGGGCCTCGCCCCATTCGGGCCAGTCGTCGAAACAGATGCTTGCGGTGTGCATCGCCAGCAGTCCTCCGCCGCCGTGCAGGTGCTCGGCGAAGGCGGCCCGCGCAACGGGGGACGGGCTGGCGCCCTCTGCCGCGGCGAGGTCGCGGTACCGGCCGGGTGTGGCGGGCCCGGTCATGGTCCAGCGCAGCGCGTTGACCACCAGTAGCGCGGCCCCGCTCAGGGACCGCAGCCCGGCCTCGACGTCCTCGTGCACCACCGCGTCGACACCCTGTTCGGCGAGCAGGGTGGCGAGACAGGCGGTGGTGGCCGGGAAGTCGTGGGTGAGCCCTCCGCTGATCACCACGGCGTGCACGGCCACCTCCGATGGTCTCGAGCCGATCTGGCAGATCGACGTGAGAATACTGACGACTAGTCGAACCGTAGTCGGTGCCGGGGGCGATACTCAGGTCCCGGGTCGGACCTGCACGCTGTCGATCTCGTAGACGCCGAGGAACTTCACGAACGCCAGTGCCTGCGCGAGGCCACCCTTCTCGTCGGTGGTGAACGACAGCAGCGGTACCTCGTCGGTGCCGCGCCGGGCGTAGGCGGTGTAGGTGGTGTCCGGGGTCAGGCCGCGGCCCTGCAGTTCGATCATGTCGAGCCCCTTCACCCCGCGCACGGTGACCCCGACCTCGCCGGGGCCGGTGACCGCAGCGGTGGCGTTGCGGACGGGCTGGTCCAGGCCCTGGCGTCCCAGGTTCTGGGTGCCGGCGCCGCTGGGGACCGCACCCGCGACGTAGACCAGCGCCTGGCCTTCCTGCCCGACCGGCAGGGTGGTGGCCAGGGTGCGGGTGGCGGTGTCGATGACGTCGACGCTGTCGGAGTGCTCGTTGACCACGTACACCGTGCTGTTGTCCGGGCTGGGCCAGATCCCGTGCGGCTCGACCCCGCTGGCGGGCACCGCACCGACCAGGGTCGG
>JBKJPD010000584.1:0-3157 GCA_046595345.1 Pseudonocardia sp. | reverse complement strand
ACCGCCGGTCCGGCCCGGGCCCGGGCGGTGGACGGGCGTCGCGGTTCGCGCGGACGTCACCGCGGCGGTGATCGAGGTCGACGAGCTGCACCTGGCCGCGGTCGCCGCACAGGTGGACCCGGCCGTGATCGTGCTGCTGAACCTCTCGCGTGACCAGCTCGACCGCAGCACCGAGGTGCGCGGGGTCGCGACTGCGCTGGCCGTCCCGATGGCCGCGCACGGCCGACACGTGCTGCTGCGGCGTCGCAGGCACACCCTGCACGCCTGACCGCCACCGCCGGTCAGCCTTTCCCGAGGAGAGGAAACATGCCCACCGAGGACCGACGTCCACCCGTATCGACGGATCATGTGGCCACGGCCCCCGACCCGGCGGCCGCACGCGGCGCCCGCCGACATCCCGAGCTCAAGCGCAGTGTCGGTGCCACGGCGCTTGCCGTGGCCGTGCTGGGCATCGGCAGCAACCTCGGGGGGTTGCGGGCCCCGGAACTGCGTACCAGGCTGATCGTGATCGGGCTTGCCGTGCTCTTCATCGTCCTGGGCGTCGTGGCCACCCGGAGCTCGGCCACCCAGGTCGCCCGCGCCGCGGGCCGGGCGAGCGTGGCGGCCGAATCCGCGACGAACCTGCTGTGCCGGCTCGTTGGCTATCTCGTAGTCGCCGTGGGCACGCTCGGCATACTCACCATCCCACTCCAGCAATTGCTCATCGGCGGCGCCCTCACCGGCGTGGTCATCGGCATCGCCGCCCAGCAGCCGTTGAGCAACCTGTTCGCCGGGCTCGTCCTGCTCTTCGCCCGGCCGATCACCGGCCGGCAGTGGGTGCGCATCCACTCCGGCGCACTGGGCGGGCCGCTCGAGGGCTCTGTCGTGGAGCTGGGCCTGATCTTCACCACCCTCGACACCGGCGGCGAGACCCTGCACATCCCGAACTCGGCCCTGCTGGGTTCGGCGATGAGCACCCGGCCCGCCGACCGATCTCCCACTCCCGCGCAACCGGACCAGCAACCCTGCCGGTAGCTGCGAGCGGCCATCCCGCACGGCCGCGAGGCTGGAGGTCATCTCACCCGGTGAACATGAGCCGGGGATGAGAGCCGGCGACTAACCGCCTGGACCCGGCCGATCGGGTGGCGGAGACGTGCTGGCGCTGTGTGCGCGAGGGCCTCCGGGCAGTGCGTTGTGTTCGGGCCAGATGTGAAGGTTCTCATGGCGGGCTCATCGGGTTCCAAGGCGCCGCGGCCCATGATGGGCTCGTGCCGTTCGCCCCGCCGCGGGCGGCCGAGCCGGATCGGCGGCGGGAGACCAGGAGTCCAGGATGGCGGGCAGCACCAGCACATCGCTGGGCGAGCTGTGTCCCGGTCGGGCGGCCGGGGCATGAACGGTCCGATACGCCGGGTGGCCACCCTCACGATGGTCGGGTTCGTGCTGTTGCTGGGAAACCTCACCTATGTGCAGGTCGTGCAGGGACCCGCCTACCGCGCCGACGCCCGCAATCCGCGCGCCCTGATCGCCGAGTACTCACAGCCGCGGGGGCAGATCAGCGCGGCCGGGCGACTGCTGGCCTCCAGCACCCCGACCACCGACTCTCTGCGGTACCTGCGCACGTACCCCGACGGCCCTGTGTACGCGCCGGTGACGGGCTACTTCTCCCGGCAGTACGGCGCCACGGGCCTCGAGCGGGCCGCGGGCCCGGTGCTCGAGGGCACCGACCCGCGGTTGTTGTTGCACCGGCTGTCGGACCTGTTCGCCGGGCGGAGCCGCACCCCGGGCAACGTCGTCACCACGATCGTGCCGGCGATGCAGCAGATCGCTTACCAGGACATGGCCGCCAACGGCTACACCGGCTCGGTGGTCGCGATCGAGCCCTCGACCGGGGCGATCCAGGCGATGGTTTCGACCCCGTCGTTCGACCCGGGGCCGCTCGCCTCGCACGACGTCGGGGTCGAGAACCGGGCCTGGACGCGGGACAACGCGGCGACCCCGGCGACGCTGCCGAGCCGGGCGATCTCCCGGACCTACCCGCAGGGGTCGACGTTCAAGCTGGTGGACCTGTCCGCGGCGCTGCAGAACGGCGTCACCCCGGACACCCCGGTGACCGCGGCTCCCCGGATCACGCTGCCCGGCACCGCCACCACGCTGGAGAACTACGCCGGCGAGCACTGCGGCCCGGGTTCGGGCCCCACGGTCACGGTCGCTACCGCGCTGGCGTACTCGTGCAACACCGCCTTCGCCACGCTGGCCGACCAGGTCGGTGCCGGTGCGCTGCGGGACGCCGCGCATGCCTACGGCATGGGCCGCTCCGATCTGCAGATCCCACAACCCGTCGCGGCCTCGGAGATCGGGCCGCTGCCCGACGCAGCCGCGCTGGCCCAGTCCGGGATCGGGCAACGCGACGTCCGGCTGACCCCCCTGCAGAACGCCGAGATCGTCGCGACGATCGCCGACGGTGGCATCCGGATGGCGCCGCACCTGATCAAGGAGATCGACGCCCCGGACCTGTCTGTGATCGACACGACGGCCCCGCGGATCCTCGGACGGGCCGTTCCGGCGGGCGTGGCCGCGACCATCCGGGACCTGATGGTCGGCTCGGAGCAGCTCACGACCGGGCACGGTGCGGTCCCCGGGGTCACGATCGCGTCCAAGACCGGTACGGCCGAACACGGCCTCGATCCCAAGGCGACCCCCCCGCACACCTGGTACGTAGCCTTCGCCCCCGCCGCCCACCCGGTCGTGGCCGTCGCCGTGCTCGTCGAGAACGGTGGACACCTGGGCGACGCCGCCACCGGCGCGTCGGTCGCCTCCCCGATCGGCCGCGACGTCATCGCCGCCGCGCTGCGACAGCCACCCCCGTGACCTGACCGCCCTGCCGGACACGGATGTCAGCGCTGACATCTCTGGCACACCGTGGGCTCAGAGAGCGTGGCGCACGGTGGGGTCGTGCCGGACGGTCCGGCATCAGAAGGAGACACCATGCAGGTCAAGACAGTGATCGCAGCAGGGGCCTTGGCCGCGCTGACGATCGGTGCGATCGCGACGGGCACGGCGTTCGCCAGTACGCCGACGCCGGCACCACCGCCCGCCAGCAGTTCGCAGACCGGGCCGCAGACCGGAGGGGTGGACACCCCCGGGGCGGCCGAGGCTCCCGACGCCGGTGGTGCTGCGG
>JBKJPD010000542.1:0-2601 GCA_046595345.1 Pseudonocardia sp. | reverse complement strand
GGCCGGCAGTTGGGGTCGTAGCTGATCGTGGCGGTAGCGGCCGCCCGGACCATCAGGTTGCGCAGCACAGCGGCACCGGGCGGGGTGGTCAGCGCCAGCGAGCCGGAGTGCAGCGCGACGACCGGCCCGTCGAGCGCGTGTGCCAACTCGGCGGCGGTCCACTGCCAGTCGGCGGTGCCGGCGACCCGGAAGTCGTAGGTCGGCACCCCGTCCGGGCCGACGGCCACGATCGCCAGGGAGGTCTGCTCGGTCGCCGTGACGGCGTGGTCGAGCTCGACCCCGTTGCCGGCGAGGTGGGTGCGGATGCGGCGGCCGAGCATGTCGTCGGCGATGCGGGCCAGTAGTCGCGCCCGCAGGCCCAGGCGGGCGAGCCCGAGTGCGACGTTGGCGGGGCTGCCGCCGGGCGCGATCTCGACGTAGCCGCCGACGGGCGCGGGGATCAGGTCGACGAGCGCCTCACCCGCTACGGCGACGATCCCGTCGGTGATCGGTGTGCCGATGACCGCTCCTCTCCCCGGGACGTGTTCGTGGCCGATCGCCCGTTACTCCCGGACGGCCCCGTCCAGGTTGGACAGCACTCCGTCGTGGATCCGAGCCAGGCCTTTGGGTGCGAACGTGCGCTCGAAGAACCCGCCGATCCCGCCCGCGCCTTTCCACGTGGTCTCGACGGTGACGGTGCTCCGATCGGCCCCTGCGGGCGTGACCGTCCAGGTGGTGACCATGCTGGACTTGGTGTCCCGCTCGACGATCGTGTTCTCGGCCGGCTCGGTGATCTCGACGACCTGGTCGCGCACCCGCTTCTTGGTGGCCTGCAGGGTCCAGTGCACGCGGCTGCCCGCGCCCTGCCCGCCGGCCTCGACGCGGTAGCCGCCGTAGTTCTCCGTGAGGATCCTGGGCCGAACCGTCTCGTAGTCGGCCAACGCGGCCCGCACCTTGGCGGCGGGGGCGTCGATCGTGCGTTCGGTCCGTGCGGTCACCTGTGCCATGGCCGCCATCCTGCCGCAGCACCGGAAACGCCGTGCACGGCGGCAGGATGAGACTACCGTCGGTCGACGTGAGCATCGAGATCTCTACCGTCGCCGAGCTCGAGGCCCTTGTCGGGAGGCCGCTGCCGCGGGTGGCGGCCAAGGTGCGCGACGTGCTGGGCCCGGTCGATGTGCAGTGGATCGCCGCGTCGCCGTTCTGCCTGGTCGCGACCAGCGCGGCCGACGGCACCTGCGACGTCTCCCCGAAGGGCGACCCCGCAGGTTTCGTCCACGTCCTCGACGACCGGACGGTCGCGGTGCCCGAACGGCCCGGCAATCGCCGCGTCGACGGCCACCGCAATATCCTGTCCAACCCGCACGTCGGGCTGATCTTCTTCGTGCCCGGCCGCACCGACACCCTGCGCGTCAACGGCCGGGCCCGGCTGGTGCGGGACGCGCCGTACTTCGACGCGATGGTGGTCGAGGGCCACCGCCCGATCCTCGCCGTCGAGGTGACGGTCGAGGAGGTCTTCTTCCACTGCGCCAAGGCGTTCCTGCGCTCGGGGTTGTGGCGACCCGCGAGCGGAGGCGGCGACGAACTGCCCACGCGCGCCGAGATCGTGCACGCCGTGGAGCGCCCGGACGACACGCTGGAGGTCATCGAGCGCCACTACGGCCCGTCCTACGCGCAGCGGCTCTATGAGACGTAGGAGTCAGCAGGCCGCGGGTGCCTGTTGCCCGCCCGGGCCGTTCGGTGGCTTCGGGTGGACGAGGTGGCGACCCCGGTGTCCTACCCGGCCGGCGCTGGGCCTGATGGGGGCGGTACGGGTCCGCGGCCCACGGGTCGGGGACGGCTACCTGGAGGTCGACATCGACGCCACCGGTGCGGTGGGTCACGTGTCGGCTCCGGAGGGGATACGGGTGGCCGTCGCCTGATCCCGGCACCGCAGCGCTTCGTCATGGTGCGGGCTCGACCTTGTCCCACCCGCGCTGTTCCTGCCCGGCCGCGGTGAGCTGCTTGCCCGCCTCGATCGCCTTGCCGAGGTTCAGGTCGTCGGTGACGTCTTCGATCGTCTTGCCCGCAGACCGCCCTAGGTGGGCGGCAACCTTGACGTTGCCGGCGGTGGTGCGCATGGCCTCGCTGATCTGGCGTGCCGCGCCGCCCGCGGCGTGCAGCGTGTCGAGCAGCGACGAGATGCGATCGGCGATGTGCAGCCCGAGGGTGATGGCCTCGACGACCACGGAGGTGACGAATGCGCCGATGGATCCGCCTGCCGTCAGCAGGCCCAGCGCGACGGAGGCGAGGAAGCGCTCCACCACCATCGTGACGAAGTCGACGATCGCGTCGCGGATCAGGGAGCGAACCGTGCCGACCCCCGCGCCGGTGGTGAGGATCAGGCCCGCCAGCTGCTGAGCGTTGTCCCCGGTGGAGTCCAGCGCTGCCGTGTACTCATCGACCTTCCTGTGGTAGCCCTGGGCTGCTTCGCCTTCCCAGCCGGGTATCGTCGAGGCCGCGGCCCGGTGGTCGGTGGCGATCTTCCGGAGCTCCCTGGCCACGTTGTCCCAGGTCTTCGCCTGCGCGGTGATCTGGGTGGGGTCACCGGCCAGCTCGTCGAGTGCCTCGTGCAGGAACCAG
>JBKJPD010000495.1:0-6879 GCA_046595345.1 Pseudonocardia sp. | reverse complement strand
ACCCATCGTCCGCTGCCTGGGTGGCGAGGGTGGCGATCAGGTCGTCGGCCTCGAAACCGTCGACGCCGAAGTGCGGGATGGCCAGCGCGTCGAGCACCTCCTTGACCAGGTCGACCTGGCCGCGGAAATCATCGGGGGTGGCCGACCGGTTCGCCTTGTACTCGCTGAAGCGCTCCGACCGGAACGTCGTGCGGGACACGTCGAAGCACACCGCGAGGTGCGTGGGTGCCTCGTCGCGCAGCAGGTTGATGAGCATCGAGGTGAAGCCGTAGACCGCGTTGGTGGTCTGCCCCGTGCCGGTACGGAAATTCTCCGCGGGCAGCGCGAAGAACGCCCGGTAGGCCAGCGAGTGGCCGTCGAGCAGCAGCAGCCGGCGGCCGGCGGCAGGCTTGGCGACACGGGACTTGGCGGGGGCACGGGTGGCGGGGCTCATCGACAGCGAGTCTAGGACCGTTGCCGACGTTCCATCCGGACCAGCCCCACCCCCGCCGGGTCGACGGCCGCGCCGACCACGCGGTAGCCCGCGGCGGTGTAGAAGCGCAGGTTGTCATCGCTGCGTTCGCCGGTGACGAGCCAGCAGAGCGTTACCTGCGATGGGGTGGCGGCATGCAGGGCCGCGAGCAGGGCCCGCCCGATGCCGGCCCCCTGCACGTCCGGGGCGATGCCGAACCGTGCGACCTCCATCCGGTCGGCGTCGACGCGGCCCCGCACCGACCCGACGAGCCGGGTACCCAGCCAGGCGCCCAGCGCCACGACGGCCGGTCCGGCGACGAGGTCGGCGCGCAGCTCCTCGAGCGTCTCGCGCAGCGGCGGGATGTCGGGCGCGTGGTAGCGCTGCGCCTCGCTGACATAGGCGGCGCGCTGGACCGTCAACGCCTCGCCCGACGATGCGACGTCGAGGGGACCCACGCGGAGATCGAAATCGGGTGCCACGTTCGGGAACGCTACGGAACTCCCGCCCGTTCCAGGTTTGACAGAGAGTCCGGTCTGTCCCGATATGCTCGGCCGGGACCGGCTCGATACCGGGGGGAACCAGCCCCCCACTCAAGATTCGGAGCAGTACGTGGGAGTCAGCCTTACCAAGGGTGGAAATGTCAGCCTCACCAAGGAGGCCCCCGGCCTCACGAACGTGATTGTGGGCCTGGGCTGGGATGTCCGCACCACCACTGGCGTCGAGTTCGACCTCGACGCCTCGGCGATCGTCGTCGGAACCGACGGAAAGGTCCTGTCCGACAAGCACTTCGTGTTCTTCAACAACATGGTCAGCCCCGACGCCACCATCGAGCACACCGGTGACAACACCACCGGCGAGGGCGAGGGCGACGACGAGCAGATCAAGATCAACCTCGCGGGCATGGCCGCCGACGTCGACAAGGTCGTCTTCCCGGTCAGCATCTACGACGCGGACACCCGCGCGCAGAGCTTCGGCCAGGTACGCAACGCGTTCATCCGCGTCGTCAACGCCACCGGCGACGCCGAGCTCGCCCGCTACGACCTCACCGAGGACGCCTCGACCGAGACCGCCATGGTCTTCGGCGAGCTCTACCGCAGCGGCGCCGATTGGAAGTTCCGTGCCGTCGGCCAGGGCTACGCATCAGGTCTCGCGGGGATCGCCCGCGACTTCGGCGTCAGCATCTGAGGTCGCCGTGGCCATCGACTACAACAAACGACCGTCCAAGGCGCCCGAACCGTCGGCGCCGGGCGGCTCGGGTTCAGCAGGGCCGGGTTCATCAGGCGGGGGTTCATCGGGCGGGGTGTCGCTGTCGAAGGTCACCCTGACGAAGTCCGCCCCGACTGTCTCGCTCACCAAACGAGGTAACTCCGGCGGGCAGCTGCGAATCAATCTGCAGTGGAGCACCGGGGCCGCGCCCGCGAAGAAGGGCCTGTTCAGCAAGCTGCTCGGCGGCAGCTCGGGGATCGACCTCGACCTTGCATGCCTGTGGGAGTTCACCGACGGCAGCAAGGGCGTGGTGCAGGCGCTGGGCAACGCGTTCCAGGCGCCCTACCAGGGCACGCCGATCATCCGGCTCGACGGCGACGACCGGTCCGGAGCCGTCACCGGCGGCGAGAACATGTTCATCGACCTGTCCCGGGTCGACGAGATCCGCCGCATCCTGGTCTTCGCGTTCATCTACGAGGGCACGCCGAACTGGGCCGGTGCCGACGGTGTGGTCACCCTGTACCCGGCGGCGGGCGGCGAGATCGAGGTCCGCCTCGACGAACCCGACTCCGGCTCGCCGACGTGCGTGATCGCCCTGTTGGAGAACAAGGGGGGCGAACTCGTCGTCCGCCGCGAGGTGAACTACATCAAGGGCGGGCAGTCCGACGTCGACAGCGCCTACGGCTGGGGAATGGAGTGGGCGCGCGGCCGCAAGTGAGCCCTGCGTATAGGTACCCGTAGCAACGGGTACCGGCAAGGACGGTGCCACAGCGAGGTGGCGCACGACGAGAGGGACTCACCGTGCAGCACTTCGGCTACCTGACCACGTCCGACTCGAACACGCTTTTCGAGCGGCCACCGGAGCAGTTCGACCGTGCCAGCGACCACGGACTGCTCTCGGTGGCCCTCGGTGCCACCCTCTACATGCCGTCGGACCGGCCCGCGTTGGCCGCCGACATCACCAAACAGGCGGCTGCCGGCGTCACGTCGATGGTCACCTGCCTCGAGGATGCGATCGCCGACGAACAGGTCGAATGCGCCGAGGACAACCTCGTCGACGCGCTGCGCACCCTGTACGAGGAACCCCACGACGACCTCCCGCTGCTGTTCGTCAGGGTTCGTCGCGCCGCGCAGATCCCGGCGCTCGTGCAACGACTCGGACCGGCCGCCGCCATACTTGACGGCTTTGTCCTGCCCAAGTTCACGGCCGTGAGCGGTGTCGAGTACCTGCAGGCCCTCGACACCGCCGAACACACCGCGGGCACGGAGTTCTACGCCATGCCCGTGCTGGAGTCCGGGGCGGTGCTCTACGCGGAGACCCGCGTCGACGAGCTCGCCCGTTTGCGCGCGCTGCTGCACCGGGACCGGCGACGCATCCTCGCCGTCCGTCTCGGCGCCACCGACCTGTGTGCGCTGTACGGGCTGCGCCGTTCCCCAGAACTGTCGATCTACGACATCAAGGTGATCGCCGACCTGATAGCCGACGTCGTCAACGTGCTCGGGCGCGCCGACGGCACCGGCTACACCGTCAGCGGGCCGGTCTGGGAGTACTACGCCGGCATGGAACGGATCTTCAAGCCCCAGCTGCGCCGCTCCCCGTTCGACGAGCACGACGAACCCGAGCTACGCGGGCAGCTGATGTCGCGTGCCATCGACGGCCTGATCCGCGAGGTGCAACTGGACAAGGCCAACGGGCTGACCGGCAAGACCGCCATCCATCCCAGCCACGTCGCCGTCGTCAACGCGCTGTCGGTGGTGTCGTCCGAGGAGCACCGCGACGCCGCCGACGTCCTGTACGCGGGCATCGGCAGCGGAGTCATGGCATCGGTACACGGCAACAAGATGAACGAGATCCGCCCCCACACGGCGTGGGCGCGGGCCACGATGCTGCGGGCCCGGGTGTTCGGCGTCGCCGCCGACGGGGCGTCGTTCGTCGATCTACTGGCCGCGAGCCTGCCCCGGTGAGTCGCGGCGCGATCGACGGGTCGGGAGTCACCGCCGAGTTGGGGGTGCGGCTGCGGTCGGTGGACGCCGGGGTGGACCCCACCGTCCTGCTCGGGATCGCCCTGCGACGCAACCCGCGCCGGGCCCAACTGCTCGTGTCGCGGGTGCTGGGCAAGCACGTCCCGACCGACCCGCGGCTGGTGCGCGCGGCCGGTCTGCTGCTCGGCGGGCTGGTTGCCGACGCGCTGGCCGGACGGGAACCGCGGGAGCTGCCCGTCGGGCTGCTACACGCCGCTGTGCGGCGCGAACCCGGTGCCGCCGCATCCCTCCATGCGGCCGCACCCCCGGCGCCGGCACCCCCGCCCGACGTGCTCGTCCTGGGTTTCGCGGAGACGGCCACGGCGCTGGGGCACTGTGTCGGCGAGGGCCTGGGTGGCGCCGACTACCTGCACTCCACCCGCCGCCCGGTGCGCGGCGCGGCCACCGCCGGCGGGTTCACCGAGGAGCACTCCCACGCGACCGACCACCTGCTGCTGCCCGCCGACCCGGGGCTGCTGCGGGGCGAGCGCCCGCTGGTCCTCGTCGACGACGAGCTGAGCACCGGTCGCACCGCACTGAACACCATCACCGCGCTGCACCGCGTCGCACCGCGGGAGCGTTACGTGGTGGCCGCACTCGTGGACGTCCGGTCACTTGACCCGATGCTCATGGACGGGGTGCGGGCGCTCGGGGCGCGCCTCGACGTCGTGTCACTGGCCCGCGCGGCGATCGAACTGCCGACCGACGTCGCCGAGCGGGCGGACGCCATCCGGGCCGAACTGGAGGCCTCCGGCCGACTCGGCACGATCGATCCGCCGACTCGCCGTGCTGAAACGGCGAACTCGCGCCCGACCGGGCGGGTGGAACTCGGTCGGCTGGGATGGCCTGCGGGGTTGCCCGCGGGCGCGCGGCACGGGTTCTCGCCCCTGCATCACCGGACACTGGACGCGGCGCTGCCCGGGCTCGTCGCGGCCTTGGTCCGCGCGGCCGCGGTGCGCCACGGGGAGCGCATGCTGATGCTGGGCACCGAGGAGCTCATGGCGCTGCCGCTGCGGATGGCGCAGGTGCTCGCCGAAGCCGAGTACGACGTCGTGTTCTCCACCACCACCCGCTCCCCCGCCGTCGTCGTCGACGAGGACGGCTACGCGCTCACCAGCGGCATCACCTTCCCCGCCCACGACGACCCCGCCGACGGCCCCGGGCCCCGGTACGCCTACAACCTGGGCCGCGCCACCGACGAGCCGTGGGACCACGTCCTCGTCGTCGTCGACCCGCCCGCCGACACCCCCGCCCTGCACACCGGCCTGCTCGCGGCCCTCGCCCCGTACACCCGGAGGACGACGCTCGTGATGACTCCGTGACCCCCTCGCCGGGGACCCCCCCACCTGGTACCCCCCTACCCGAGACCCCCTCGCCCCTGCGCGGACCGGCATTCGGCAGCTACTCCCCCGCCGAGGTCGGGTGGCTGCTCACGGACCTGTCCGGGGTCGCGCTGGAGTCGCCCACCGAGGAGCGCGAGGAGGCGGTGCAGAACGGCGGCGCGCACTACGCGGAGTCGCTGCCGGTGGAGTACCAACCCGACGACGCCTACCTGAGGCTCTACCGGTCGGCGCTGGCCGCGTCGGCCGCGCGGCTCGCGCAGGCCGTCGGGACGGTCACCGAACTGGTGCTCACCGAACGCGGCCACGACGTCGTCCTCGTGTCGCTGGCGCGCGCGGGCACCCCGGTCGGGATACTGGCGCGCCGCTGGGCGGCGCAGCGGCACGGGCTGGACCTGCCGCACTACGCGGTGTCGATCGTGCGCGGCCGCGGCATCGACCGCCTCGCGCTGCGCCACCTCGCCGAGCACCACGATCCGTCGCGGGTCGTGTTCGTGGACGGCTGGACCGGCAAGGGCGCCATCGCCCGCGAGCTCGCGGCGGCGCTGACGGCGCACGAGGCCGAGACCGGGGATCGGTTCGACCCGGAGCTGGCCGTGCTGGCCGACCCTGGGCGCTGCGCCACCCTGTTCGGCACCCGAGAGGATTGGCTGATCGCCTCGGCCTGCCTCAACTCGACGGTGTCCGGGCTGGTGTCGCGCACCGTGCTCAACGATCGGCTGATCGGCCCGGGCCAGTACCACGGCGCCAAGTTCTACAGCGCCCACAACGGCTACCGGGAGCTCGCGGGCGCCGACGTCTCGAACGCCTTCCTGGACACGATCACCGCCGAGTTCAGCAATGTCGACCTACTCGGCGTCGGTGTGACCACCCCGGACGCCGACCGCGCCCCGGACTTCGCCGGCTGGGCAGCCGTGGACCGCATCGTCGACGAGTACGGAATCGGTGATCCCAACCTCGTCAAACCCGGCGTCGGGGAGACCACCCGCGTGCTGCTGCGCAGGGTGCCGTGGAAGGTGCTGGTGCGGGCCGGGGCACCACGGGCGGACCTCGCGCACGTGCGACTGCTCGCGCAGCGCCGCGGAGTGCCCGTCGAGGAGGTCGATCACCTGGCCTACAGCTGTGTCGGTCTGATCCATCCCAGGTTCACCCGCGGCGCCACGGGCGCCGACGGCATGGCGTCGGCGACCCACGACGCCACCCGATGACCGTCGTCTGCCTCGACCTCGACCGCACCGTCATCTATTCCGCCGCCGCGCTCGATCTCCGCGTCGACGACGCCGCCGCACCCCGCCTGCTGTGTGTGGAGCTCTATCGGGGCGCGCCGCTGTCGTTCCTCACCGAGCCCGCGGTGGCGGCGCTCCGCGCGTTGCAGGACCTCGCGACGGTGGTGCCCACCACCACCCGCACCCCCGAGCAGCTCGCTCGTGTCCACCTGCCGGGGCCGCCTGCCCGCTTCGCGATCGCGAGCAACGGCGGGCACCTGCTCGTCGAGGGCGTCGCAGATCCGGACTGGACGGCCACCGTTCGCGGCCGCCTCGACGGCTGCGCTCCGCTTCCCGAGGTTCAGGCGCACCTGCGGGCGCACGCTGGGGAGTTCGTGCTGAACCTGCGCACGGCGAGCGACCTGTTCGTCTATGCCGTGGTCGATCGCACCGCCGTCCCCGAGGGCTGGATGGACGAGTTCGCGGGCTGGTGCTCGCCGCGGGGCTGGACGGTGTCGTTGCAGGGCCGCAAGGTGTACGCCGTGCCGCGCCCGCTGACGAAATCCTCGGCGGCCGCCGAGGTGGTGGCGCGCTGCGGGGGCGGTCCACTGTTCGCCGCGGGTGACTCACTGCTCGACGCCGACCTGCTCGC
>JBKJPD010000120.1:0-3836 GCA_046595345.1 Pseudonocardia sp. | reverse complement strand
GGCCCTTACGGTCGACGGGCCACGGGCGGAGGCTCGTGCCATGAGCCCACCCGTGACCGTGCTGGTCGTCGTCCTGCTCCTGCTGCTCCTGGCCGTGGCCCTGGGGGTGCGGATCGTCAAGCAGTACGAGCTGGGGGTGCTGTTCCGCCTCGGCAAGGTGCTGGGCGCCCGGGAGCCCGGGCTCCGCCTGATCATCCCCGTCGTCGACGTCATGCGCCGGGTCTCGCTCCGCATCATCACGATGCCCATCCAGTCCCAGGGAATCATCACCCGCGACAACGTCAGCGTCGACGTGTCCGCCGTCGCCTACTTCCGCGTCGTCGACGCCGTGAAGTCCGTGGTGGCCATCGAGAACGTCTACGTGGCGATCGACCAGATCGCCCAGACCACGCTGCGTAAGGTCGTCGGGCAGCACACCCTGGACGAGACCCTGTCCGAGACCGACCGGATCAACAAGGACATCCGCGAGATCCTCGACGTCACCACCCTCGACTGGGGTGTGGAGGTGACCGTGGTGGAACTGAAGGACATCCAGCTGCCCGAGAGCATGAAGCGGGCGATGGCCCGGCAGGCGGAGGCCGAGCGGGAGAAGCGCGCGAAGATCATCAACGCCCAGGGTGAGTCCATGGCCGCCGCGGCACTGGGTGACGCCTCGGACATCATGATGGCCCACCCGCTGGCGCTGCAACTGCGCAACCTGCAGAGCCTGGTGGAGATCGGCGTGGACAAGAACACCACCGTCGTGTTCCCCGCCCCGCTGATGAGCACGATCGGGGAACTCGGCTCGTTCCTCGCCCGCGAGACGGCCGCCGCGGGCGGGGCCGCACGACCCGTCGCCTCTGCCACGCCGAGCCCGGTGGCAGCGAACGGGGCATCCGCGCCCGATCCGGTCACGAGCGCGTCAGCCGGGTGTTGAGTGATCCGGCGATGTCGTCTCCCGCTGGGCGGCCGGTAGTCGCGCACCGATTCCTCATCGCGCTGCTGCGCTCGCCAGTGATGTCCGTGGCTGCCGAATCCCGGGTGCCGTGCGGGGGTGCGGTTCCGGGACCTTCGCCCCTGGCCCGCCGCGGGTGACCGGGGAAACCTCGACGTTATGACGAACGACGACATGTACGGCGCGCCGGCCGGACGCAGCCACCCGGAACGCAGCCACCCGGAACGCCGCCGCCTGGAACGCAGCCGCCGGGACCGCGTCCTCGGCGGTGTCTGCGCGGGGATCGCCCATCACCTGGGTGTCGACAGCCTGTTGCTGCGCATCGCGGCGGTCGTGCTGGTTCTGGTTTCCGGGGGCACGGCGATCCTTGCCTACCTGGTCGCCTGGATGCTCATCCCGCCCGCGGTGGAGGAGCAGCGGATTCCACCCCCCCGACCGCGGTCCGTCGCTGCGGACCGCAGTGCCCGGGACGCCTGGACCGCCGCGGGCGATGAGCTGCGGTCCCTTGCCACCGGGCTCCGGCCGGTCCGGTCGGGGTCGGGTCATGATGCCGAGGCCGAACGGCGTGAACGGTCCAGCGCGGCGGCGGTCGACGCGGCGATGACAGCGATGGGCGACCGGCTGCGCGACCCGGAGGTCCGGGCCGGTGCACGGCGTGCGGCGGCGGGCCTGTCCACGGCGGTCGGTGCCAGCGTCGACCAGTTCGGCCGTCGTGGCCGTCGTCACGGCCCGCCCACGCCGGGCGACGCGTTGGACAGCTGATCGTGGCCGGGCCCGGCAGTCCTCACCCGCAGGGTCGGCGTGTCTGACCCGAGGAATCACCTCCGCCGGTCTGATGGCGGGACCCGGACAGTTCTGTCGAGAGACCGGCCCGGACGTGTCCTGCGGCCCTGCCGACGAGGGCTCGCGCTACTGATGCCGGCGGGAACGCAGGCCGCATCGAGGAGAGGACAAGGTCATGGAGGTACTCGTGGTGGTGGAATCCGTGTTCGGGAACACGCGGAGGATCGCGGAGGCTCTCGCCGAGGGCCTGTCCATGCGGATGAACGTCGGGACGGTGACCGTTGCGGATACTGGTCGTCAACGCCGGTTCGTCCAGTCTGAAGCTGCGCATGCTCGACGCCCAGGACACCGTCGAGCACCATGTCGACCTCCCGGCCGGTCCGTACGGGGTGGACACCTCCCGGCTCCGTGAGGTCCTGGGCGGCTGGGAGATTCTGGACGGCCGGCGGAGCCCCGATGCGGTCGGCCACCGCATCGTGCACGGCGGCGCGATCTTCAGCGGCCCGGTGCGCATCGACGGTGCGGTGCGGGCGCAGCTGCGGGATCTCACCGACCTCGCCCCGCTGCACCAACCCAGGTCTCTGGCGGCGCTCGACGCGGTCACGGCTGTGCTGCCCGGTGTCACCGCGGTCGCGGCATTCGACACCGCGTTCCACTCCACCATCCCCGCGGCGGCGGCGACCTATGCGGTGCCGCGGGAGTGGCGGGAGCGCTATGGGATCCGTCGCTACGGGTTCCACGGGTTGTCGCACGCCTACTGCTCGCGACGCGCCGTGGAACTGCTCGGCCGGCCGCTGCGGGGTCAGCGGGTCGTCACCTGTCACCTGGGGGCGGGCGCCTCGCTCGCCGCCGTGCTCGACGGTCGCAGTGTCGACACCACGATGGGTTTCACGCCCCTGGAGGGCCTGGTCATGGCCACCCGCTCCGGCACCGTCGATCCCGGTCTCGTGCTCTGGCTCGAGGAGCACGAACACCTCTCACCGCACGAGGTGGCCGTCGCGCTGGAGGAACGATCCGGGCTCACCGCACTGGCCGGCACCGGCGATATGCGCGAGATCGAGGCGGCAGCGGAGCGTGGTGATCCCGACGCGGAACTCGCCCTCGACGTCTACACCCACCGGCTGGTGGGTGGCATCGCGGCCATGAGTGCGGCTGCCGGTGGCCTCGATGTGCTCGCCTTCACCGGGGGCGTGGGGGAGCGCTCGTCGACGGTGCGCAGGCGCGCCGCCGAGCGGCTCGGATTCCTCGGCGTCGGCGTCGACGCCCACCGCAACGACACCGTCGACGGGGACGGTGACATCAGCTCGCCGGATGCGAGCGTCGGGACCGTGGTCGTCGGCGCCCGGGAGGACCTGCAGATCGCCCGGGAGGTGCGCCAGGTGCTCGAGGGCTGACGGTTCGATCCGGTTGGTCAGTGCCGGGTCCTCTCCTCCGGCCGGCCCCACCCAGAAGTTGACGAGGAACCCCGACATGGCGAAGGCCGGCATCCGCCATGCAGGGCCGGTGGTCGGAGCGCCGGGATCGGTTCCGCGGCTCTCGCTGTTGATGCCACGTCCACCCCTGGCGGATCGTGAACCGGTGGGTCCAGGAGCCGGCCGAGCTCGGGAGCCGGTTCTTGCGACATGTCGGCCTGCGCACCCGGTATCGGAGGACCTTCGGCTCTGGTGACGGGCAGCGTCGCGGCCACATCGTGGAGCTGAAAGCCCGTGGCGGGTGCCGCGATGAATGGGGGGGTCGAATTGGCGAGCAACACCGTCCAGGCCGGTGTCGTCGACGCCCCGGCCAAGAAATGGGTCGAGCGCACGGTCCTCGCCGAGACCCGATGACGCCGGTTGCCGCGGCTACGAGTCGGCGGGGCCGCATCGGTGTGCGGCTCAGCGAACGGGCGGGGCGCCCTGCCGTCGCCATGACGATGGAGGTAGCGGGATGACCGATGCCTGGACGCTCGTGTTCGACGGCTGGGACCCGGCCGACGAGGGCCGTCGCGAGGCCCTGTGCACGCTCGGCAACGGCCGCTTCGCCACCCGCGGCGCGGCTCCCGAGTCCGTCGCCGACGACGAGCACGCCTACACCAACGTCATAGCCGTGTGTTTGTTGCTGCGGGCGCAGGACGTGCTCG
>JBKJPD010000043.1:0-3769 GCA_046595345.1 Pseudonocardia sp. | reverse complement strand
TGGGCCGAACCGGTGCGTGCGGGCTCGGCGCAGCCGGTGCGGACCAGGGCCACCGAACGGGTAGCCCCTCCCAGCTTCGATGTCGCCGAGTTCCGTGACCTGGCGCGGGCGCTCCCGCAGATCCGGTTCGTGCTCGGGGCGGGATGCCTGCCCAGTGAACAGCTGTGCCGCCTCGCGCGGCTGCCCAATGTGTACGTGCTGCTCACCGAACTCCTACCGTGGACGGGTTCCCACGGTTTCGACCACGCTTTCGGGGCGTTGCTCGCGGCGTTCGGTGCGAACCGGTTGTTGTTCGGCAGCGGCTACCCGCTGGTGCGTCCCGGCCGGCTGGTGCGAGATCTGGTGGCGTACCAGTTCCCGGCCAATGATGTCCATCGCTATCCACCGTTCGACACGGCGGCGATCCGCGCGATTCTGGGCGGCAATGCGGCCGAGCTGTACCGGATCCCGGACGCGCTGGACCGATCACGTCGGGTCGCCGCCGCGGGAGCATGAGCGCATCTCGGAGCCGGATCGGTGCCCGAGGCGCTCAGGAACGGCGTTCCGGCTCCGAGATGCGGGTCAGCGACCGGGGATCTCTGTGGGGTGGTCTATCGAGACGCCTGCTGTCTCTGGCATCAGCAGGATCGGGATGATCGCGATCGCGGCCGCTCCCATCAGGTAGAACGCCGGGATGGCGGTGTTTCCCGTGCCATTGATCAGGGCCGTGATCACGAGTGGGGCCGTGCCGCCGAACGCCGCCGTGGACGTCGAGTAGCCGATGGAGAAGCCGCCGTAGCGGTTGCACGTCGGGAACATCGCGGGCAGAGCGGATCCGATCGTACCGAGCATCAGCACGAGCAGGAACCCCAGGATGCCGATCCCGGCGGTCACCGCCAGTGGTCCGCGCAGACCGATGAGCATGATGGCGGGGTAGCTGAGCAGCAGGAAGCCGACCGCCGAGGTGAGCAACAGCGGCTTGCGGCCGATTCGATCCGACAGTGCGCCGACCGGGACGATCATGGCCATCATGACGAGCATGACCCCGATCAGGACGAGTAGCGCCTCGGTGTCGCTGATGCCGAGGATCTGGGTGAGGTAGGTCGGCATGTAGGTCAGCAGCGTGTACACCGCGACGTTGAGCAGGACCACGAAACCGATGAGGTTGAGGATCTGCGGCCAGACGTTGCGGACGACGTCGGTGAACGGGGCGTCCGACGTGTTGCCGGAGGCCTCTGCCTGGCGGAACGCCGGCGTGTCGTCCAGCTTGTTGCGCAGGTAGAAACCGATCAGGCCCAGCGGCCCGGCGACGAGGAACGGGATACGCCAGCCCCAGCTGTAGAGCGCCTCCTCCGGGAGCCCCAACTGCACGACCGTCGCGAGCCCCGCGCCGAGCACGGTGCCGGCGAGTGTGCCGAACTCGAGGAAGGCGCCGAAGAAGCCCCGCCGCTTGTCGGGCGCGTACTCGGCGATGAACGTCGCCGCGCCGCCGTACTCGCCACCGGTGGAGAAGCCCTGCACGAGGCGGGCCAGCAGCAGCAGGATCGGCGCGAAGACGCCGATCGTGGTGTAGCTCGGGATCAGGCCGATGGAGAACGTGGCCGCGGACATCATCACGATCGTCGTAGCCAGAACCTTGCGGCGCCCGAATCTGTCGCCGAGCGGGCCGAGGATGATGCCGCCGAGCGGCCGGAGGACGAAGGGGATCGCGATGCCCGCGAAGACGAAGAGCTGTCGAGCCGTGGCGTCGAACTCCGGGAAGAAGATGATCCCGATGGTCGTGGCCAGGTAGCCGTACACGGCGTAGTCGAACCACTCGATGGCGTTGCCCATAGCCGCACCTGCGACGGCGCGGCGCACGGTCCGTTCGTCGGGCTGGACGATCTTCTGCTGCTCGATGGTCATCTGGATCCGCACCCCCCGAGTGTCGATTGACGGACACGGTAGGTGGGAAGGGTGGCCGCCGCAGGATGTGGCGTCGCCGTCAGGGCCGATCCCAGGATGGACCGTCTGCCAGGCGATAGCCGGGCTGCGCTGCTCCGCACCACCTCGTCGCCCCCGACATCGGTGCGCCCGCGTGGTCCGTCAGACCGTGACCAGTAGGCCGGTCAGGTACATGACCACGACCCCGGCGCCGAGGCCGGCGAGGGTCGACACGCCCAGTCCGCGGGCGCCCGTGGGGCGCAGCAGCGGCCAGATCTGCACGACCACCTGCGCGATCGCCCCGATCCCGACGCCGAGCAGCAGAGTGGCGACCGACGCCGTGGTGGCGGTGGCGCCCAGAACCGTGCCGAGCACGGCCGGTGCGCCGGCGATCAGCCCGAGCCCGACCAGCCGGGCCGTCGAGACCTTCTGCTCGGTCAGCGGCGAGACCACGGCGATGCCCTCGGTGAGGTTGTGCGCCGCGAACCCGACGACCAGCGTGGCGCCCAGCGCGAGCTCGCCGACGGCGTAGGCCGAACCGACCGCGAGGCCCTCGGACAGGTTGTGCAGCCCGATCCCGACCGCGATGAGCACCGCCAGCCGGGGGCCCGCGGCCGCCCCGCCGTGACCCATCCTGCCCAGCGCGGACAGTGCGAAGTAGGCGAGCCCGGCCCCGACCGCCAGCAGCGCGACCCCGCCGAACGCCCCGCCGGTGCTCGCCCCGAGCGCGAAGCCCTCCAGGGTCGCGTCCACGGCGAGGAACCCGAGCAGCCCCACGGCCAGCGCCAGCACCGCGCGCCGGACCGTCGTACCCGCCCGGCGCAGCACCGGCAGGAACGCGATGCCGAGCAGCACCGGGATGATGCCGATGTAGACGCCGAGGAGCGCCATCCGGCCGATCGACGCGGCGTCGAGGGTGGGGCTGGTGGTGGCGACCGGGATCTGGTGCTCGATCGTGATGCCCGACGAGGTCAGCATCGTGACCAGGTACGGGTTCCCCTCCACCCACGGGTAGTCGACGGAGAGGACGGCCGCACCGAGCGGCGGGATCGGGTCGACGCCGCCGCGCACGTCGGTGTAGGCGTCGTTCACGAAGACCTGGGCGACAGTGACCGGGTCGGGGCCTACGTTGCGCACCGTCAGGTCGAAGGTGCTCGGCGAGAGCACCGCGCGCTCGACCGTGATCTTCTCCACCGCAGGGCCCGTGCGTGCCGGCAGCGCGCTGCCGGCGAACAGCCCCAACGCCACGAGTGCGACGGCGACCAACCCGAGCACCGCCGCGGTGGTGGCCCAAGTGGGGAGTCTGTGTCCGCTGCGTTCGAACATCACTGGCTCACCTCGAAGAAGCCCATCCAGCCCAGCTCGGCGAACTCGGTCTTGTGCGCGTGGAACATGTACTTGCCGGGGTGGGGGAACCGGATCTCGCAGATGCCGCGCTGGCCCTGTGCCTGAACCACCGTGTCGGTGAACTCCGACGGCTCGAGCCGGGTGCCGGTCGGGTAGTAGTCGAAGAAGTTGGCGTGCAGGTGGAAGCTGTTGATCGGGTCGTACTCGAGGATGTTGACCAGGTAGACCCGCACCAGCTCGTTGCGCCGCACCTGCACCGGCGAGTGCGCGTAGTGGAACGGGATGCCGTTCACGGCGTAGAGCTGGTTGCCCTGGCCGTCGAATGTGGTGTTGAAGCCGTGCATGACCATGACCATCTCGTCGGCGGGTGGGCGGCCGACCTTGGGATCGACGACGAAGGTGCCGTACATGCCGCGGGCGATGTGCTCGGCGAGCGGGCCGACATGGCAGTGGAACAGGTGCAGCCCGAACGGCTGGGCGTCGAACTCGTAGACGAACTCCGCGCCCGGCTCGATCACGC
>JBKJPD010000018.1:0-3727 GCA_046595345.1 Pseudonocardia sp. | reverse complement strand
GCCGAGCCGTCGTCGCCGACGGCCGGAGCCTTCCGTGTCGTCCTCACCACCGGCAGGCGCGAGGGCGGTGCCGAGGTCTCCTCCGGGCCCGTCGAGGACATACCTGCCGATCTCCGGGAGGCCGTCGCCCAGGGCACCCTCTCGCGCAAGTACGTCACGATCTCCGAGCAGGGCGCGGCCGTCCCGACGCTGCTCGTCGGGCAGCCGGTGCGCACCGCGAACCGCGATCTGGAGTTCTACCTGCTGTTCCCGCTGGACTCCGAGCAGCGCACGCTCGGGCTCGTCCAGAGCACCCTGATCGTCGGCGGGCTGATCCTGCTGCTGCTGCTCGCGGGCATCGCGAGCATCGTGACGCGGCAGGTCGTGCGCCCGGTTCGGCAGGCCGCGGAGATCGCCGAACGTTTCGCCGCCGGCCACCTCGACGAGCGCATGTCGGTGCACGGCGAGGACGAGGTCGCCCGGCTGGGGGAGTCCTACAACGAGATGGCGAGCAGCATCCAGGCCCAGATCAGTCAGCTCGAGGAGTTCGGCGCCCTGCAGCGGCGGTTCACCTCCGACGTCAGCCACGAGCTCCGCACGCCACTGACCACCGTGCGGATGGCCGCCGACGTGCTCTACGCATCACGCGAGCGGCTGCTGCCCTCGCTGCGCCGCAGCTCAGAGCTGCTCGTCGCCGAGCTCGACCGCTTCGAGGCGCTGCTGGCCGACCTGCTCGAGATCAGCCGCCTCGACGCCGGGGTCGCCGAACTGGGCGCCGAGCGCGTCGACATGCACGGCGTCGTCTCCCGTGCCGTCGAGGCAGTGCGAGGCATCGCCGACGAGACCGGCACGCGGCTGGACCTCGATCTCCCGCCGGGCGTGTTCGCCGAGGTCGACCCCCGGCGCGTCGAGCGCATCGTGCGCAACCTCGTCGCCAACGCCGTCGACCACGGGGAGGGCCGCCCGGTGCGCATCGTCCTCGGGTACGACGAGCGGACCGTCGCCGTGCTGGTCCGCGACCGCGGTGTCGGGCTGCGCCCCGGCGAGGCGGGCCTGGTGTTCAACCGGTTCTGGCGTGCCGAGCTCTCGCGTGCCCGGCGCAGCGGCGGCAGCGGGCTGGGCTTGTCCATCGCGATCGAGGACGCCCGGCTGCACGGCGGCTGGTTGCAGGCGTGGGGCCGGCCCGGCGAGGGCGCGGTGTTCCGGCTGACCCTTCCCCGGACGGTCGGTGACATCGTGAGCGCGAGCCCGCTGCCGTTGGGCCCCGAGGACGGATCGGGGCCGACGGTCGGCGGGCCGGGTGCGGCAGGCTCGGTTCCGACCCCACCGCTGAGCTCACCGGTGGCCGTCGAGGTCGCCGTGCCGTCCTGGTCATCGGGTGCGGACTACGACGATGAGTACGACCACGGCCACTCTGCCGGCCAGCATGACACCGACGACGAGGCCACCGCCGATCCGGCTGGGGGCGCTCGGTGATGCCGCGCCGGTATGCCGTCGCGTTCGCGGTGGTGCTCGCCGTGTCCGGGGTGGCGAGCTGCGCGAGCGTGCCCGAGAGCTCCCCGGTGCAGGTGCTGCGGGAGGTCGGCGCCGGCGAGGATGTCGTGCCCCCACCCGGCCCGGTCGACGGCAGCAACGCCCTCGACCTGGTCCGCGACTTCGTCACGGCGTCGGGCAGCAGCACCGACAATCACGGCGCGGCGCGACAGTTCCTCGCCCCGGAGGCGCAGACCTGGGACGACGCCGCGAGCCTCACCGTTCTGGACGGTCAGATCGACACGGTTCCCGCACCCGGCACCCAGAACCCCGCGTCGGGGGTCATGACGATCCGGATCCGCGGCACATCCATCGGCCGGGTCACCGCGGCGGGATCGTTCGAGCCGGACCAGGCCAGTTTCCAGCGGGAGGTTCAGGTCGTCCGCCGCGACGGTCAGTGGCGGATCTCAGGGCTGCCCGCCGGTGTCGTGGTGCCGCTGTCGATCTTCCGTGACAACTATCGGACCGTCCGCACCTGGTTCGTCGATCCGGTTCGCCGCCTTGCGGTCGCGGACCTGCGTTACGTGCCCGGCGTGCCCGCGCGGGCCCAGGCGTCCAGGGTGATGGAGCGGCTGCTCGCCGGTCCGTCGGCTGCGCTGCTCGGCTCGGCCGTCAGCCAGCTGGCACCGGAGGCGCGGCTGCGCTCCAACGTCGTCTCGAGCCCCGACGGTGCGCTGATCGTCGACCTGACCCGGGTCGGCGACCTCGACGAGCCCTCCCGGCGTGTGCTGGCCGCTCAGGTGGTCCTCTCGCTCGCCGAGGTCAACGTCTTGCGGGTAAACCTTCTGCTGGACGGTGAACCGTTGTTGCCGGGGCAACCCGACCTGACCCGCGAGGACATCGCCGCGCTGGTGGCCGAGGTGCCACCGGGCGCCGACGTCCCGGCGCTGGTGGTCTCCGGTGGCCGCGTCGGGGAGCTCACCGGGACTGAGCTGGGTGCCACGCTGCCCGGACCGCTCGGGGACGGTGGCTACGACGTCCGGTCGGCGGCATCGAGCGCGGACGGGAAGCGGCTCGCCGCCGTGGTCGCCGCGCCGGGGGGCGGGCAGTCCCTGCTGGTCCGCGGCGGCCGTGCGGGCGGCGAACTGACGCCGGTCCCGCTCGTGGCGGCCACGATGACCCGGCCGTCGTGGACGCCCACCGGCGGTGAGGTGTGGACGGTGCTCGACGGTGACGTCGTCGCGCGGGTGAACCTGAACGAGGCCGGCGCGGTCCGAACCGGTCAGGTCGACGCGGCCGAGCTGGCGGCGTTGGGTCAGATTCGTGACCTGCGGCTCTCCCGTGACGGGATGCGGGTGGTCGCGGTGGTCGGCGGGGGGCTCTACACGGCGGCGGTGGCGCGAGGCATCGACGGCGAGGCCGCGATCCGCAACATCCGCAGGCTGCGGCCCGCCGAGCTCGGCGAGGTCGTGGCCGCGGACTGGCGGGCGACCGAGTCGGTGGTCGCAGTCACCCGCGGGGACCTGCTGGTCGCCAAGGTCTCCGTCGATGGCCTGGGGATCTCACCGGTGCTCGGCAACAACCTCACGCCTCCGCTCACAGCGTTGGCGGCCGCCCCGAACCGCCCGCTGCTGGTGACCGACCAGAGCGGGGTGTGGAGCTTCGCGGGCGGTGAGCAGGACGCCTGGCGGCAGGTGCTGGGTGGTTCCCCGGGCTCGGTTCCCCTCTACCCCGGCTGACCCCCGCGGTACGAACGGCCGGCGGGTCGGCACGAACAGGGCCGCGCGTCGGTACGTCCGGATCGGCGAGCGGGTCGCTACGGAACGGCGCCGCCTGTGGACAACTCCGGACAGCCTGCCGCCTCGGTGGCACGCTCGGTGCGTGGGGATCGGGGAGCTCGCATCGGCGCTGGTCGACCTCGTGCTGCCCGGTGGCTGCGCCGGGTGTGGCGAGCCTGAGGTGCCGTGGTGCGGGCGCTGTGCGGCCCGGCTGGGCCCGCCGGTGCAGGTGAGCCTGCGGGACGGTCCCGCCGTGTTCGCGTCCGGGCGCTACAGCGGCCCGCTGCGGGCCGCGCTGCTGCGCTACAAGGAACGAGGCCGTCGTGATCTCGCCATGCCACTGACGGTGCTACTGGGCGCCGCACTCGACGAGACGGCAGTCGGGCCGGTCACCTGGCTGGTGCCCGCACCGTCACGGCCTGCGGCGGCTCGGGCCCGGGGCGGCGACCACGTGTTGCGGTTGTGCCGGGGGCTGGCCGCCGGCCGCCCGGGCGTCC
>JBKJPD010000501.1:0-5174 GCA_046595345.1 Pseudonocardia sp. | reverse complement strand
CGGACAACCCCGCACGGCGCTTGTACGAACGTCACGGGTTCCAGGTGGTCGGCACGGTCGGCGGCTCGCTCACGATGCTGCTGCCCCGTTGACGATCGTCATCCGGCGAGCGCAGATTGACCCGTCCAGGTGAGGCGCTGTATCTCGCGAGAACTGAGGACGCAGAACTCATTGCCCTCAGGGTCGGTAAGCACCGTCCACGACACGTCCGCGGACTGACCGACGTCCGTCCGCGTCGCCCCGAGCTTCTCCAACCGGGCAATCTCGGCGTCGCGATCCTGGCTTGTGTGCGGAGCGAGGTCGATGTGTAACCGATTCTTGACGCTCTTGCCTTCCGGAACACACACGAACACCATCCCTGGGCCGATGCGCTCCCACGGAGTCTCCCGATCCGTGGCCTCGTCTACCCATGAAGGAAGAATTACGCACTCTTCTTCGGAGTCGTGCACGATCTTCCAGCTGAGCGCTTCCGCCCACCACCCGGCCTGCTTCCTCACGTCATGGCAATCGACCACCACCGTGTACCAGCGCAGCGCGATGGTTCTCCGACCGTCGATGTGTCAAGTCCCAGGACCATACCGTTGACGGCGGACGTGGAGTCCGACGAGCGTCGTGCTTACGCCCGTCGCCAACGTTGACCGCTCCACTGCCGCCTCCGGCCGGGCCGACGCACAGCGAAGTGCCCCGCAGCGGGAACGTTAGGTAGTTCACCTGGCGCGGTCGCCACTGAGCTAGACACCGGGTCCCGGCCGAGGATCGTCTGCCGGACGCCGCCGCCGACGCCGGAACGGCCGAGACCCTGCGCTGCCGCCGAGGCGGGTTCCTCCGGTGGGACAGCGAAGCCAGCCCCGGGGAGGGCCCTTGAAGCGGGTTGCCAACCAAGGAGCTCCACGCGCGGGTTGCGCAGTCGAACAGCACGATCTCGTCGGGAACAGAACCCAGCAGGCGCGCAAGTGATTCCCGCACCAAGGCGATAAGACAATAACTGTGCACGGCCTCGCTCTCGTTGGGCCCGAGCTCGCGCTCGAGCCGGAGATAGCGGTGGATGGCATCGTTCACTTGTGCGCACGGAACGCCGGCTCCTGCATTATTGAAGTGCAGGGGTCCGGCCATGAAGCCATCACCTCGCGATCAGCGACGACGCCGGTCATCGCGGAATCGGTTTCCCAGGTCACTCGCGCCGCGCTCAAGGCAGCGATGACAAGAGCGCCACAGGCCAGGAACGCAGCCACCAGACCCCATGACGTGCGGGCGTCGAGTACCGCTGACAGCGGAAGAAACACCAACGGTGCAGCGAACACCCCGATGTTGACGCCGGCCGAGTAGAGGCCGATGTTGCGGGATTTGAGCGCATGCGGGGAGATCGCACTGACGTGATCGAGCATGACCGGGAAGACCATGATCTCACCGAGTGTCCAGACGACCGTGGCGGGCATCAGTACGATCGGATCAGCACCGAAGCCCATCAGTCCGAACCCGGCGGCGGCACAGACGAATCCACACAGCAATGAGGACCGCCGACTCCAGTGGTTCATGAGGTGGTTGAGCCCGATCTCACAGGTAATCACGATCAATGCGTTGATTCCAAAGATGGCGCTCACCCATACCGCCGGGTGGCCGAGCTGACCGATGATGTACACGCTGATCACCGTGGGCGGCAACGCGAAGGCGAAATGAATTGGGATGACGGCGGTGAAGAAGGACCAGAAGCGGAGTTCGTCGACTGCACGGCCGGATACCCGCGTGACAGCTTGCGCGGGGTCGTCAGATGGGCCACCGCTGTCGGTGACCTGCGCCCTGGCCAGGATCCCGGCGGCGACCAGGTATCCGATCGCCGTACCCCACACCAGGAGGTACGGGTTGATCAGGAATAGCAGACCGGCCAGCACCGGCCCGACGCCCATGCCCGCGTTGATCGCCAGCCGCACGGCAGCGAACCCGAAACGCTGTGCCGACTCCGGCATGGCTTTGGCCACCATGGTGTAGGTCACCGGGCCGATCAGCTCATAGCAGAAGCCCCAGACCGCGGTCAGCACAACCAGTTGCCATTGCCCGAAGCTCACCGAGATGACGAGCACGACCGCGGTCACGCCCACCATCCCGCAGATCGCGATCGCGCGTTCCGAAAGTCTTCGACTCATCGGCCCAATGACGACATCAGCCGCCAACGCGCCCACGCCGAAAGCGCCGATGATCAGCCCCACCCCGGCGGGACCCATGTCGGATCGCGTCACCCCGAGGTACGCACCATAGAACGGGAACAGCAGCACCGAACTCCGAGCGACGGCGACGGCCAGCAGTAGACCTCGAATCGGTCGTAGGCCCGCAACGTTCTCCCGGAGTGTCGGTCTCACGGTTGCACGTGGTAGACCGAATCGCGCACCGAATCAATGAATTGGTAGTCCGCGTCCAGGGTGGCTTGGTCTGGCACAGTCATGAACACCCGGATCGGACTGGTCAGCAGGTCACGCGTTGGTTCGATCAGATCACCCAGCTTCTTCTTGATGGTCATATCGGCGACCGACGGTAGAGCCCTGATCTTGGCTACGACCTCCTCGTTCACCCCGGTTACCTTGCCGGAGAGATCGGTCGGGGTGTTGAATACGATGGCGGGCTGGCGCCGCTGGTAGGTGCGATCGGCATAGGACTCGAGAAATCGGGCCGTATCCGTATACGCCAGTGCGGTCAGGTCTGCCTGATTGCCACCGAGGCAGGTGTCGTGGAACCCGGGATGCATATTGCCGTTGAGGCGCGCACCGACCTCGACCACGACCGGTCCGTCGGTTCCAACGATGATCTCCGAGTGTGCAGGCCCGTTATGGACGCCGAGGGCGGCGAGCACCTGCTTGGTGTACGCGATCAGCGACGAGCACACCTCGTCGTCCACATCGACCAGTACATCACGATTATAGATCGGCTTACCGTTGGCCAGCAGTCGCTTGTCGTAGCGCCATACCCCGCAGACATATGCGCGGCCGTCCGCACTCACGGTGTCAACGATGTACTCGGTGCCCTCGAGATAACGCTGGACCAGTACCTGCCGGTTGGCAATTTCAAAAATGTCTTGCGCGGAGAGGATCCATTCGAACGCCCGGCGGAGATCATCAGCTGTCCAGCACACGAAAACCCCGTCAGTGGACGCCGAAGAAGGCGGCTTGGCCACACACGGCCAGTGGTCGTACTCGTCTGTCCAGGCGAGCGCAAGGTCGAGATTCTCGGTCTGTATCTGGTCGGTCGCGGCCAATCCTGCCGCCCGGACCGTCTCTATCATCTCGTACTTGTCGCGACGCGCCCGCGACTTCGCCGATCCGTTGGTACGAAGGCCCAACAGCTCACTCATCCGGTCGGCCAATGGCACACCGGGCTCCTGGCCCGCGACGACAAACAATGGCGATAACGCCGCCAACTCCTTGGTCGTCGCTTCCTCGGTGTCGAGGACGAGGAATTCCCGATAGCTTTCGCGCACAGGGCCCAGCATGCTGGGTATTAGCTTCGGGGTACTCTGGAGATGGGTCACGTCGACCCCAAGCCGCTGGAAGGCCGGGGGCAGATAGTTCCCCGTGCTGTACGCATCGACCAGTACACCGTGAGGCTGTGCTCCCACGCGCGTTCCCCACATTCCTTGAGCAAGTTTTTTGAGCGTCCTACAACCCTGACACGGGCGGCGGTGGGGAGGAAGCAGACAAAGACTATGTCTATAGCGTTAGGCTATAATCGCTGCGTGTCGATCACCTTGCAGTCGGTACGCGCGTTCGTGGCGGTGGCGGAGTGTGGGTCCTTCGGCGCGGCGGCCAAGCGCCTCAAGATCAGTCAACCGAGCGTGAGCGCCGCGGTGGCGCGACTCGAGGGGGCCACCGGCGAGAGCTTGTTCCAGCGCAACCCTGCGGGGGTGTCGCTCACCGAGAGCGGGCAACGATCGCTCCCGAGCGCGGTGCGGCTCATCGCCGCCGCAGCCGAGTTGGAGTCATCGCTCACCGACCACGCCCCCCAGGATCTGACGTTGGGCTTCATGGGCGAAGCGGCGTCATCGGCGACAGGCCACATAGTCAAGGCCGCTCAGCTCCACCTCAGCTCGCCCATGCACCTTCGACGATTCGACTTCAGCGACCCGACCTGCGGCCTGGACTCCGGCGAGACCGACCTGGCGATCGTGTGGCCTCCGTTGTCGACGGCGCACCTGGATCTACTGGTCATCGCCTCAGACCGTCGGGCCGTGGCGTTCGAGGTCGGCGACACGCTCGCCGCGCGGGACACGGTCGACCCGGGCGAGCTGGGTGGGCGGGACTGGATAGTCCCACGCTCGCCTGATCCCATCTGGACAAGTTTTCGGCACCCGCATGAGATCGGCGCGCCGGACGTCCGGACGATCACCGACTCAGGTTCGGTCGAGGAGACTCTCGAGTTGGTCGCCGCCGGGGCCGGGTGCGCACTGCTCTCGGAGAGCACCGACCAGCACTACGCGCGGGCAGGCGTGGTGATCGTGCCGCTCACAGGGCAGGTGTTCTGCACAGCGGCTCTTGCCTGGCGTCGCTCCGGCGGGCACCCCGCCATCCCGCTCATCCTGGCCGACCTCCGCGAGCTGGGCCTGCCGTTCCGGCGGCTGACACGGATCGCCGAATAGCACGGAAGGTCGAGACTGACCGCGACACAGTCACGAAAATGAGTGTTCCGGCCGACAGATTGGGCGCCGTGTCCGGGGCGTTGGGGGATGCCTGCATGCGGACCCCGGAGCTATCGAGCGCGTAGATCACGGTTTGCCTTACTCTCGGGCCGCCGTTTCCGCTGCTCCGAGGGGCCACGGTCGTTTCAAGACCGACCCGCGCAGTGAGCAGGTGGTCTGGAGTGCTTTGACCAGTGCTCGCCCGGCTCGGGCTGGATCGGATCTTGCGGAGGATCTTCCAGTTCTCTGATCTCGGCGTTGGCCCGCTCACCCGTTCCGCGGCGGCAGGCGTGAGCTGCCGACGTGTCCACCTCGATGCGTTGGCTCGATGCGTTCGACGTCTACGCCGCTCGAGGTGTGGCCTGGGGTCGTCCCACCCGCAGGTTCTCCGACATCCGGGCCCGCGCCACCGCACGGCGGTGGCGTCGGCGCACGTCGACGGGGTCGCTCGGCGCCTGGACGGTGGTGCGGGCCTGAAAGTCACCCATGATGTGCTGCTCCCGGTCGTCGCGGA
>JBKJPD010000444.1:0-8479 GCA_046595345.1 Pseudonocardia sp. | reverse complement strand
CATGCGCGCCCGTGCACGTCCTGGACTGCCGCCGTGCGCCGCAACACCCCTTCCCCCCCGCCGTGGACGACGCGGCGGCCGCCTACGGCGGCCTGCGCGCTGCAGGCCATGCGGCGCAACGCATCGCAGTTGTCGGCGATTCGGCGGGTGGCCCCGTGGCGATGGCGGTGGTCCGGCGGCCACGCGACGCAGGAGCCGAATTCCCCGCTTCGGTCGGGCTCATCTCGCCCTGGCTCGACCTGGACCTCATCGCACCTGAGGCTGCGCGCAACGCTGGTCGGGACGCGAATCTCGACCCGCACCGGCTCGTCGGGGCAGCGAAGGCGTACCGCGGCAGCGCCGTCGACTCCGCGGAGATCCGGCCGTTGGAGACCGATCTCGTAGGTCCGCCACCCCTTCATGTCGTGGCAGGTGCCGAGGAGGTGTTGGTCGGCGACTCCGACAACCTCGTCGCGCGGGCCCGGGCCGCAGGCGTTTCAGTGGAGTACCGGCGTGCGGCATGGACGCGGCACGCATTCCCCGTGTCCACCGGTTCCTGAAGGAGGCCGACGACGCGGCCGCCGCTCTGGGCGCCTCGATGCGGCGGGAGCGCGCGGTGGACGGCCTGGCGCACGATGGTCCGAGGATTCCCGGTCGCGTTCTTCGAGTTCGGAGCCCTCGGTCTCACCGGCGTACGACCGCTGTCGATGCCGTTTCTGCTGGTGACGAGGCCCATCGTCGATGATCACGGCATCCGGTGTGCGCACCGACCATGGGCCCGACCACCCAGCCGACGTGATCATCCTCGGTACCGGTTTCGCTACGAACGACTTCCGCGCGCCGATCAAGCTCTTCGGGACGGATGGACACCAGACCGCCTACATCCGCCAGGCCGTGCAGCTGTTGGCGAGCGGTATGAGCACGCTCACCGCCCCACGGAGGCGGAGACGGAATTCGACACCGAGATACAGCAGCCGGCGGCTCGGTATGAACAGGGCTCCAGAGCTGGTACCGCAGCTCGTCCGGCCCCATCACAAAAAACTGGCCCGGCCTCATGCGCGAGTGCCGTCGCGGCACCGCACACTTCGACCGGGCCGACTACGTCGTCGAGCCCTTCACTCCCCCGCCCGCCCCAGTTGCTATACGAGGGTGCGGGAGCGTGACGGGATGAGGCCGGAGAAGAGCAGCGACACGACGCCGGTCCCGGCGTGCAGGAAATTGTCCGCGTCCGCTCCAGCATGGACACCCAGCAGCTCCAGGAACCCGAGGTAGCCGATCACGGCGGCGAGGACGTAGAACCCGGCGATCGCGAAGTTCACGCCCTCGGCGGCCACCGTAGTGAGCGCAAATGCCGCGAGCAGCCACAACGCACCCACGCCGATGTGTACAACATTGTGCAACGGCGTCAGATGGAAGAGCCCGAACAATGCCACGTCGGTGGCCTCGGTGAAGTTCTCGAACCCCGTGACGAAGAAGCCGACCAGCCCGCTGACCACATAGACCAAGCCCGCGACGAGAGCGAACTTCTTCGGGAGCGAGTCGACACCGACGCTGTTCGCGATGCCCCAGGTAACGTCTTTGCCGTCGGACGAATCCTCATTAGGAGACATTTCTTCCTTCCCGGTGTGTAGATCATTTGAATTCGAAGGGCACCGCGGGTCTGATGCTGCGTGTTGCCCGAGCCGCGGCGCCCGATCCGGTCAGGGCCGAAACTTCGGCTGACGGCTCTTGCCGAGCACGCCCTGCAGCGCATTGTTCACGCCGGTAAGATCACGGTTGATCTCCCTGACGACAGGCCCGGCCGGCGCGGCCTTCGCCGTGATGACTCCGACGCCGGCGGTAATGGACGTGAGACGGCGGTCGACGCGCCACAGGATCAACGCCACGGCGATCAGGAAGCCGGCCAGCGCCAGCACGGTCAGCACGGCACCGACGATGGTGACCACAGCTACGAATGGCACGGTGATTCACTCCTCACAGAACGCGGTCGACCGCGATGACATAGCGCGTCAGCCCGGCCCCCACGTGCTTCACCAGATCCCGGGTGCGCACGAGCGCAGGTACGTCGTCCAGTGCAACGACGATCGCACCGGCCTTGTCATAGATGTCGTCGACGTGGTTGCCGATGTCGATGACGGCCTTCGCCAGCCGCCACAGGAGCACCAGTACGACGGGGATGATCACCAGAATGAAGATCGCATTGCCGATCCACCACAACGTATCCATCATCGCCTCCTTTCCTCAGTTCGGATGGTGAGAACCCGAGCCCTTATTTCGACAGGGACTCGGCCTTGAGTGCGATGGCCGGCAGGGCGTTCCCGATCGCGGTCAGCTTCTGGTTCAGGAGGCCGCCGCCGGGTCCGATCAACTCCACGTCGCCCTGAACCACACCCAGACCACCGGCGACCTGTCCCAGCGTGTCGGCCGTGGATCGCAAGCCTGCAGTGATCAGGATGAGGTACACGGCCAGCACGGCGACGAGCAGAACGATCTCGACGACGGTCGAGATCACGAGCAGATTCTCACTCATCGCACCCCCACCCCCAGCAGCCGAGCGTGACGACCGGCCTCAGTCGTTACCTCGTCGAGCGTGTCCGCGACTGCCAACGCGAGCTTGATGTTGGCTGTGTTGCCGGCGACGCCGACTGCCACGTTCAGCAACTGCTTCGAACCGCCTTCGATCGAGCGGACCAGGTGGAGCAGGAGCCCAAGCAGTGCGATCACGACAATGATCACGACCACCCCGACGGCGAGCGCCACCTGCCAGAACGTGACTTCTCCGATTTCGAGCGCCAGTACCACCGCTATCCCCCCAATGCCTTTCGTGCGGTCACTGCACCCTTGAGGATGCTCTGCAGGAGTTCATTGGTCCGACTGAGTTCGGCGAGCGGCTGCGTGGCCGCCCGCGTCTCCTCGAGCAGGCCAACCGCGAGGACCGCCTGCGGGCCGATCCGCGACGCCAGCATCAGGAGGACGCCGACCACAACGACCACAACGACCACAACGACAAACCCGATGATCAAGCCGACCCACCAACTACTGAGATCCGGCTCTCCGTACTCATTCAATGCAAGAGTCAACGTTGCCTCCAGCCGCCACGAGGAAGGGCCTGCAGTGTGAAACGCGGCCCGTGATCACGCAAGATTACCCTTGTTCATAACATGTGTGAAGTAGCTCGATGGTGGAAGTTTTGGCGCGATCCACCCGAAGCTTCGGATAGAACCTCGACACGGCGCCCCTCGTTACACAGAGTATGAAAACTGCGGGATCTCCGGGCTTGCGAAGAAACGCACTCAGTGCATTGACCGGCAAACGTGCGGTTGCCATCGGGATCAGCGTGGCGGCGATTGCGGCCGTCGGAGCCGTGGCAATAGGTGTCGCAACAGTGGGTACCGGAGCGGGAGCTCCGGCCGCCGGCGCTTCGGCTGGAGTGCCGGCACCGCCGGTTCAACCACCCAGCCTTGCCGAGTTCCGCAGTCCTCAGACCGGCTTCGCCCTCGGCTACCCGACGGACTGGACGCGGCTGCAGTCGGCTGACCCCCAGGTGCCGCTGATCGCGACACGAGGACCATATTCATTCCTGGTGCGGCTGGTGGACCTACCCACTCAAATCGGCCCGCAGGACCTTGCGGCAGCACGTGCGCTGACCGATGGGATAGTGATGTCCGACCCGTCGGTGAAGTTGCTTGCACAACCGCAGCAGATAAGCATGGCCGGGCTGCCCGGTTATTTTTACTTCTACACTTTCACCGATCCGGCCACCGGACTCACGGGGGCGCACTCCCATTTCTTCCTGTTCAAGGGGAAGACGATGATCGTTCTTGTCTTCCAGGCAGTACCTGCCGAACAGTTCAAGGGTGGTGCCACCACGTTCGACCAGATCACCGGCACGTTCCGGGTGGAGTAGGGAGATCGGGTGTCATATTGCTATGACACCCGATCTCCCCGGCTCGAATTGTTACCGAGGAAGCAGGTTCCCCAGCCCACCGAGCAGACCACCGGAACGTTCGGGCGCCGGAGACCCCGGAGCGACAGCCGTGTTCTGAGGAGCAGGGCCCGGTCCCAGCGGAAGCTGCAACGGAAGTTGCAGCGGGATCGGACCGGCCACCGGCAGGCCGGCGACCGGCAAGCCGGCGACCGCGGGAGGTGCGAGCACCGATGCCAAGCGAGCCATCAGCGGATTCGCACCCAAGGCCAGCGGGTCGAGCAACGGACTGCCCGCGATGGCCCCTGAGTTCTGGATGATGCCCGGCACCAGCACGTTCTGCACCTGACCCAGGTTTTCCTTGATCCCTCTGGCGATCTCGGTCACGCGATCGCCGTTCCTGTTGATGTTGGCGGCCTCGGTCTGGATCGAGAGCACGTTACTGAGGATGCCGTTGAAGCTCCGACCGATACCCTTCGCGGAGGCGTTGATCGAGCCGACCTGGCCGTTGATCGCACTCACGCCGGAGTCGATCTCGCCCACCGTCACGCCGATGGAACGCACCCGGGTGTTGATCGACTTCACACTGGTGTTGATACCGGCGGCATTCTCCTCGATCAACTTCGCGTTGGCCTCGATCCCGCCGGCGGCCTCGACGATCTGGCTGAACTGCGGACCGATCGGCTTGACCGCTGTATTGATCTCATCGGCGATCCGGCCGGTCTCGGCAGCCAGCTGGATCCCCTCGAGATTTTTGTTGACCTCCGGGTAGACGGTGTTGATTGCCACCACCCGATTCTCGATTCCCTGAGCGGCGATCAGGGTGCCGGTCAGCGTCACCACCGCAAATAGTGCCCAGGCGATGATGGCTACCAGCGCGATGACGGGGAGAAGCCCCGGCCGCATTTGGCTCAACGGTTTCATCGGTCAGCCACCTCTAGCATCTCTGGGGCGGGAGAAGAGCGAGCAGGGGAGACGTGCAGATGGCGTTGAGGTTGCTGTTGACCGAACTGAGCCCACCGACGATGTTCTTCGTGTCTTCCCGCACCGGTCCGAGAACCGCGTTGGCCCGATCGACTGCCATCGGGATGGCCGCCGTACCCAGGCCCTCCTTGTTGTGGACGACCTGGAGGGTCGAGTTGATCTTGCCCGCACCGTCAAGGACGCCCGCGAGGATGTTGGTGGTATCCGCCAGCGAACCATCGATGGCCCCGGTGTTCCCGGCGACGTTCACCAGTAATCCTGAGGAGCTGGCCAGCGAGCCGTTGGTATCGGCGAGTGATGCACTGGTGTCGGCCAAGGAGCCGTCGGTGACCTTCAGCGAGTCCCGGATCTTTCCCAGCGCGGCGCCGATCTCACCGGCCTGTCCAGGGATGGGCTTGAGGGTTGCGTCGACGCTACTCAGCGCAAGGTTGATCTTCTCGAGGGCATCCGGCAGTGGATCGGCATTCGCGCCGATCGCTTCGACCGAACTGGAGGCCTCGAAGAGCCCCCCATTGATCGAATCGAGCGCACGCGTGATGCCGGTCAGGAACCCGATCACGACGACTACGACGAGGATCCCCAAGGTGATCCAAGTCCACAACCACCGGACGACCGTACCTGCCGGAGGGGAGGTCTTAATCGACTGCGTTGTCATTTACTCAGACCCCTTGCTGACAGTTGCCGCTGCTGATGGGCGGCGGCGCGAGGAGCTTCTCGGCGATGCAGGCCGACGTCTTGCGAGCTGTGACCGCCTGGTTGCGGATGGCGTCGGTGTCGCCCTTGATCGCACCTGCGATACCGATGGTGACCGCGAGCGACCGGTTGATCGCAGCCGAGTCGCCGTCGATGAGCTTGGCGACATCAAGGATCTCGGCCGCCCTGGTGTTGATGTCCTTCGCCACGGCGTTGATCGATCCCGCGCTGGCGAGGATGTTGCCGGCGTTGGTGTTGATCGTCGTAGCGCTGGTGTTGATCGTGCCGGCGGAGTTGTTGATCCCGACGGCCGATTCATTGATGGAACCAGCCGAGTTGTTGATCGTGCCTGCCAAAGAGTTGATCTCCCCAGCAGAGCCCACGATCGTGGTGAGCGCTCCCTCAAGGGGCTTCGCGCTCGCCAGGATCGCCGCAGCGTGCTCGTTCGTCCTCTTGAGCTGGATGATAGAGTCCGTTGCGGTGTTGATTCCTCGACCGGTCGACGCGATGGTCTGGGCCTTCAGGCTGATGCTCTGTGCTACGACCATGGTCTTGGCCAGCAGGCCGGCGGCCACGCCGACCGCCAGGACCGCGATGACGAGAACAACGACGCTGACCACGGTGAAGAGGCCTCCCGAGGGACCGGTGCGGCCTCGAACGGCGTTAGACAATGTGACCACCCCGCCTCGTGAGGCGGAGGGCACCCAGCGGGTGGCGGATTCGCGTCTTGTCCGCGCCCTCGACACCTCGGATGGGCGTTTCAGTGACGCATGAACTACTGGGCATCGTTCTCCTCAGAATGTGCGCAGACCCCGGGCACACTCCTCGGTAGGAAGTCCGACGGTGCGCTCCGGACGTCGAGGTATCGACGCCATCTAGTTTGTTAACGCCCACCGTAGGGTTAGGTGATGCAGTTCTCACCTGGCCGGAGGCATTGACACCGTATTGGGTCTCAAGTAGGCCGAGATCTCACAGGCTGTCACGACTGCGGCGCACCCGGGGAGCCCCCCACCACTGCCGCCCAACCTCGACAAGTCGCCGGGTCACCACCGGTCCGCCCGAATTGCGGACACGCGGCAAATGTTGACCTTGGTAGGCTGCTCACACGGGCTCAGAGCGGTTGCACTTCCGATATCAGCCATTGGTTGTCGGCGGTCCTGGTCATGGTGACCTTGATCTGGACGACCCCCCGTTGCGGCGTCGGCTGCGATGCCGTGCTGGTGGTTTGGATTAGGTACACCAGTACCTCCGCCCGGTCCTCCTGCGCGTTCATCAACGCCGCCCGGCTGACCTCGGCCGTGGATGCGATGGCCTGTTGCCGACTAGCCGGCACAATCACTTTGCTCGCCGTCTGCTCGAACTGCGCGGCGAAATTCCCCGTCAGCTGTTCACGGCCCCGCGCCAGATCCGCGTCCAACGTCTTCGAGTCGTAGCTGAAGGCCACGCTCATCCGGGTCCGGGCCGCGTCCAAGGCCGCCACGCCATTCTGCTCGGCGTCCCCGGCACGGATCGACTGCCACCCGAGTAGCCCGACCCCCACGGTGGAGGCGATCACCAATACGGCCAGAGCGATCGGCACCAGGCGGCGACCCGTCGGCGAGAACCGGCCGATCCGTTTGGCGGCGGTGTCGGTATCGGTATCTGGGGTCACGACACGAACTCCAATCCCGATATGAGCCAGCGGTCGTCGACCTGCTGCAGTTGGACGGACAGCCGGTAGGTATGCATTGCGCCCTGGGGCGTCTGAGCGTCGGAAACCATGGCAGTCACCACGACCAGCACCGATGCGGTGTCCGCCTCGAGCCTGTCGACCCCGGCAGCTGTGACGACCCCCGTCGACGCCACATTGCCGGACTTCAGTGCGGCCTGGAAGGTCGCTGAGTCGCCGGAGATCTGATCACGGAAGGCGCCGGTGGACTCCTGGATCAGAGTCTCGATCTGCTGCCCCCCATTTTCGGCGCTGATCGTGGTCATGTCGGTAGCGACCTTCTGCGCCGCGGCGAGCGCGGCCAGGCGCTGCTCGGCCCGCTGGCCGACGCCATGGTTGTGCACGAGCATCACCACCGCCCCCACCAGCAGTGCGACGAGCAACGCGGACAGTCCTGCCACCAGCATGGTCCAGCGCGTCGGCCTGCGACGAGCCTGATTCAGCGGATCGGGGGGCAGCTCGGGCGGCGCCGGGGAGGTGCCCGCCGAAGATGGCGTGCCGTCGCCTTCGCGGCCGGGCACCGTGTCCGGAACCGGTGGAGTCACCTCGTCGGTCGCATGCTGCTGCGCTCTGAGATCAACCATTGGCCGTGTCCTCGCTCATTCTGGCAACGAAGGCCGCACGGACCCGATTGCTCCGGCCACGGAGACCTCATCGCCTCGTTCGTCGGCCGGGCATGACGGAGATGCTGGGGAGCAGGGTCCGCCGCCCGTCGGGCCGCCAGGCGGGAATGTGCTCCTGACGCTGACAAGTCGGTGACTTGATGGTAGGCCGTCTGCCGGAGCAGTCCGTGACGGGGGTCACTCCACCGTGTCCGATCTCCGGCGACGGCCTGGCGGTTCGGCCGACTCAGCCCGGGTTCGGGACGACGCACGATCCGTTCGCGTCCACCGGTAAACCCGTCCCGCGCGGGACGGGAACGCGCCGGCCGGGGCGACCGGCCGGCGGGTCGTCACGCGTTCGCGGCGGCTCGGCGACTGCCCGGAGCAGGCTGGTATCTCATCTGGCAGCGTCGTACGGCACGCATCCCTCGACGCCGCCGCTCCGGCCTTCGAGCTGCCGTCAGCGGCTGGGGCCCGCATGCGGCGCGGCGCTTCCACGCGGTGCCGAAGCTCGCCGTCCGCCAGGACCGGCGAGCTTCGGCAGCGCGTGGAGGCGCCGCGCCGCATGCGGGCGCCAGCCGCTGCCGT
>JBKJPD010000431.1:0-6338 GCA_046595345.1 Pseudonocardia sp. | reverse complement strand
GATCTTGGGCTGCCCGATCGCCACACCAATCAGCATGAGGCCGACTGCAGGACCGAGGGCCAGGTCGACCCAGAAAAAATGCGAGGCAGTCCAGATCGACCCTTGAAGCTTGATCAGAACTATTACGGGTGCGGCCGCAAGGAGAGCAAGCAGCGGCCAAGGTACGCGTTTAACCTGCCTACTTGATACCACCTTGGCGGCGACGATCCCGACTGTGAACAGCACTGCGAACTGCGGGGTGAACCGCAAGAGGAGTTCAACAAATGATACCTTGTCGGACAGCAAGGTGATACCGATCGTCACTACGGTGACCAGGCCAAGGATCAGTGTCGGCCAAACCCGTCGCATGAGTATCAGGAGCAGCGGGAAGACCAGGTAGAGTTGGGCTTCGACGGCAATGGACCAGAACGCCCCGTTAGGACTTGGTGCGCCGACTATATCTTGCGCCAACAGGCCGAAAACCAGAACGGATTTTCCTGTCGGTGTACCTAATCCCGGCTGCGGCAGCACAGTCCAAGCTATGATCAGGCTGATGACAAGTGCAGCCCAGTAAGGCGGGAGAATTCGCCAGGAGCGGCGCCTTAAAACCCCCGTACATCGCCTATCTGCCATCCGGTCCGGGCGGGCCGGATAGCCAGGGAGAATCCTGATAATACAATGAAGACAACCACTCCGAAATGTCCGTAGAGCAGCCACTCAGTCCAGCCTGGGCCCGTATTCGCCGGAAATCCCGGGAATGCTAACAGCCAGCAGTGATGGACGACGACGTAGAGAGCGGTCAAGCCTCGGACACCTTCCAGGCCGAGTAACCGGGCCGGCGGATCAAGCCCGGGGAGTGCCGCGCCGTCGACTGCTGCCCTGTTCTTGCTTCTGGCCAGAGCCATGCGTAAACCTCCGTGTGCCGTGCCCCGGCCTCGACTCCGATCTCGGAGCAAGGTAGACCAACCAGGCCAGCTGGTTCTTTGAGTGACCAAGTACTGAGATATCTTTCGCTGTCACGGGGCGAGAACTACCACCGATTCTCACCGGCGCCGGACACACGAATTTCAGCAGGCCGTGATCCACGCGACTCTGCGGCGCCATGAGGAGCCGCGCCGGCTCGACGAACGACAGAGACCTAATTGCGCTGGCGCCGTCGAAACAACTCTCCTGATCGGCGCAGCACCTTGCCGGGAAAGTGGACCGAGCGAAGCCGCATGGCCGGTTTTTCCACGAGCAGCCAGCTCAGCCAGGCGAAGGGAAGGACAGCCGCGAGGCTGAGAACCGTGAAGGCCGGGAGGCCGAGTTGGCAGGAGCCCACGGTCACCAGCAACTGCTCCACAGGGAATCCATACAGGTACACGCCGTAGGAGATATCGTTTCGCGCGCCTATCCTCCGCAGGCAGGCCGGCGCTGTTGCACCGGCCCACAGGCACAGGTAGGCAAGCGGCAGTGGAGCTAGGACACGGCCGACCTCGGCAGCCATCGTCGCCCCGACCACTACCGCTGCCAGCAGGGCTCCCTGCTTGGTCAACAGAATCCGGTCCGAGTATTGGAGGAGAACGGCCCCGGCCAGAAAGAACGGCAATAGTAGCAACAGTTGACCCATAATTCCGGGGATCGACCATCGGATCGATAATTCGGCGCCCACTGTTGCGGCGACAAACCAGACAAGCATTGCCCAGCGGGTCCGTCGGAACCAACGACTAATCGCCGCCAACCCGACAAGCAAATAGCAGACAAACTCGTAGAACAGCGTCCACAGTGAGCCGTTCCAGTTCTCCGGAAATGGCGCTCCGACCAGGGTCTCGCCGATCCGTCCGCCCGCGCCCAGCATTGCTGCATAGGATGTGACGTAATGGGCCGCGGCGGCGAAGCTCCACCCGCCACGGAAAATACCGACGACCGGGGCCATAACGAAAGCTGTGATGATCAGGCACAGCCAGAGCCCGGGCAGAATTCTCAGCGCCCGCCGCCACAAATACGGGATGATCCCGAGATGGAAACGGCTTCGGGTGATCAGGTAGCCACTGATCGCAAAGAAGCCGCCGACCGCGAACGTCCCGAGTTTCAGGTCACCCAGGTGTATCTCCTCGCCCAACCCGCCGATCGGGGACGCATGGGACACGATGACCAGCCCGGCCAGGACCAGCCGCACCAGGTTGAGCGCGTTGTCGCGTGGGTCGAGACGGTCGACCATGGCCGTTGCACCGGCGGGGAGTTTGCCGTTGTGGGCCACAGCCTCCTTGTCGCTGGCACCTTCGGCTGTGTTAGCACCGATCGGCGAGAGCGAGGCTCGACCCCGGGCGGGCGTAGCACCGGAGGTTGAAGTGGGGGGTCAGGCATGACGTCCGGGCCATCACCAGCCCGGACGCCTGGCACACCGGCCCCGTCCTGCTCACCCAGTAGATCCGCGGCCACCGGCATCGAGAGCCTGTCCGCATCGCCGACAGCGCCGCCGGCCTACGCGACCGCGCCCGCGACGCCCATCGACCGCTCGTCACCCACAAGATCGCGTGACGACCTTGCGGGGCCTGGTTCGAGACGGCCCGGTCGGCGCGAGGCCGGGGATGTCGTCGAATGAGAAACACTGACAGACGGGGAAGTGAGAAGCCTTGACACGAACCTGTCGTATGGCAAGGTCAAGGATCGGTTGCGCCAAGGGTTGGAATGGACGTGTGGAAACCTCGTCGGAGTGTCGTGAGAATCAGCCGCCCGGGCAGCCGCCACGGGCCGGCCGACCGACCCAGCGGGCAACGGTGCTCTCAACCCGACACCGGATCCTCGACGAGGCGCTCGGGCTGTTCCTCTCCGGTGGTTACGCGGCCAGTTCGCTGCGGATGATCGCTGACCGGGTCGGTATCACGCAGGCGGCGGTCTACTACCACTTCCATGCCAAGGACGGTCTACTCGCCGAACTGCTTGAGCCCGTGCTCGCCGGCTTCTCCTCACTGCTGGACGCCGCCGAGGGGCGCCGCGCCGCCGAGCTCTCGGTCGATCGCCGTGCCCTGCTGGGAGACGTTCTCGACCATGTCTGCGAGCATCGCGACGTCGTGCGATTGATCGAAAGTGACGTCGTGGTTCGGCAGCACCCGCGGTGGCGCTCGCAGATTGAGGTGTCCGGCCAGCGATGCAGGAGCCTGCTCAGCGGGATGCCCGCGGACCTGGCCGACGTGGACGGGGCACCGGAGCCCGACGCCGGGGCCGAGTTGCTCGCATCCGCGGCCATGGCCGTGGTGCTGCGCTCTGTCCTGCACTACCCGCAGTGGCGTGAGATTCCCGTCGAGTTGCTCCTCGATGCGGCTGTCCGGGTGCTCGACACACCGCTCCGCGCTCGCCGTCACCAGCAGGCATGAGCGCCGACCGCGGCGGCACCGACCCCCTCCGCCGGTACTCGGCGATCGACTCGTGCACGGTCATCGCCGTCGTCTGTTCATTCTGATCATGTGGGGCTCACCTCGTCGTCGGGGAATCGTGGGGCACGTGGGAGCGCCGCCGGTGGCAGTCCAGTCATCAGGCTGTCACTGCGACTGATATTCCTGCCGCTGCCGCCGCACCCCATCTACCGACCGGAAACGCACAGTTCAGGGCATCAATCCGGGTTTCCGGCCGTGGTCGAGGGATCCGGCGGGCCTCGTGGGTCGTCACCCTGGGATCGGGGTACCTGTAACGCCGCCGGTCGTCGTGCCGAGTCCATTTGTGCGGAGTGCGTCGATCCAGCGTCCGGCCGCCGAACTGGCAGAACCCATCTGACCAGCTCGGGTGAGGAGTGCCGGTGGCTCAGCGCCGGCGCACGGGACCGGCCGAGTGCAGCGAGGGAGATCGATGAATTCACTGCTGGTCGTCGACGACGAGGACCGCATCCGGCGGCTGCTGCGGCGGGTCTTTGAAGCCGAGGGTTTCGTCGTCCACACCGCGACCACGGGCGCGGAGGCGCTCGAAGCCGCCTGCACCCGCAAGCATGACCTCACGGTGCTTGACCTGATGCTGCCCGACATGAGCGGCGCCGAGGTGCTCGCGGGTCTGCTCGACCTCGATCAGTCGGCCCGCGTACTGGTGCTGTCCGCGGTGCCGGAGATCGGCAGCCGGGTCCAGGTTCTGGACATGGGGGCGCTCGACTTCCTGCCCAAGCCGTTCGCGATCGCCGAACTGCTGGCCCGGGTGCGGGCGCGCCTGCGGGAGAAGACCGCGGTCGCCGCCACGCGCTGGGTGGCCGTCGGCGACCTGCGACTGGACACCGAGCGCCGGGAGTTGCACGCGGGCGGACGTCGGGTCCCCCTGTCGCACCGCGAGTTCGTTCTGCTCGGCCACCTCATGCGCCGGGCAGGGCAGGTGTGCAGCCGCGAGGAGCTTCTGGCCGACGTGTGGGGATTCACCTTCGATCCCGGTAGCAACGTTGTCGACGTCTACGTACGCAGGCTCCGGACCAAGCTCGGACTAGGCAGAATCGAGACGGTGCGCAACGTCGGGTACAGCCTCCTCCTCGCGAGCTAGCATCGCGCCCTCCCGGAAGCCTGGTCGGTGATGCCGCGACATCGCGCACTCGTGGCGGCGACGTCGTGTGGACGGCGCGGGCATGGCCTTGCGAGGCCCACTCTGCACCAACTCCCCTTGTCAGTCAACAAATAACTGGACTTGTCGTTCGACAGTCACACAAGAGGTGTCACGAGGGTGAGTGCGATGCTGGAGCTCGAGCCGAAGGGCGCGCGTTCGGGAATCCGAGCGGTGAAGGTGCTGCCGTGACCGACCTTGCTGCGCACGCTGAGCGTCCCGCCCCGCGCCTCGGCGGCCGCCCGGGCGATCGCGAGGCCAAGACCACTGCCGGCGCGATCCCCGGCCGTGCTGCCTGACCGGAACCGGTCGAAGATGATCACGAGGTCGGTGTCGGGGATGCCCTCGCCGGTGTCGGCGACCTCGAGGATGATCTCACTGTCCATCCGTCGCGCCGTCAGCTCGATGCGGTCACCGGGCCCGGTGAATTTGACGGCGTTCTCGATCAGGCTGTCCAGCATCGCGTCGACCCGGTCGAGATCGACGAACAGGGACCCGACCGACCCGTCCGAGTGCCAGTCCCGGTCCGCGACCGGCGTCCAGCGGCGGATCGTCTTGTCCAGGACCGCGTCGAGGTCGACCCAGGTCAGTAGCGGCGGGTACTCGAGTTCGACGAGGGTCGCCAGCCGCGCGGTGAGGAGGTCGAGCTTGCCCAGTTCCTCGAGGACGATCTCGGTGTCGTCGGCGGTCTGGGTGTCGCTGTGCGCCGCGCGGATCAGCTCAACGTATCCCCGCGCGACCGTGATCGGGGTGCGTAGCTCGTGGGAGCCCGACCGGACGAACAGCCGCTGACTCTCCGCGAGCAGTTTTTCGTTCTCGACCAGCCTGCTGAGCTCGACCGCCAGCTCTTGGCGGCGGTTGACGTGCCAAACCATGACCAGGTACACCGCGGCCATGAGCGGGACCTCAGCGGACTCTTCGATGCCGATGGCGCCGATCGACGCGTGGTGCACCAGGACCACCGAGGTCACCGAGGTCACCCCGACCAGAGCCATGATCATGTTCCGCCTGGACCAGGCCCGTAGCCCGAAGACAAGGGCGAGGCTGATCCAGATGAAGTGGAACGGAATCGTCTCCTCGCCGGGCAGCAACCACATGGCGAAGACATTGGCGGTGGCGAAAACGATCCAGGCGCCGAGCAGTGCGGAACCAGAAACCCGCGATGAGACTGAATCCAACATTGCGCTCTCGATCTGTACCGTGCCGTGCGTTGTCCCCATCCCACGGGCCTTGCCTGGAACTCGGGTCGACACCGGCGGTCGTTACCTGACCTGATGCTCGATAGCCGGTCGAACGCTGGGGCCCCACTGTCCGGCCGCCGGTCGGAGATGCCGAAGGTCACCCGGGATCGGCTCGGTGACCTGCGGTTTCACACCGAATCATCGGTTCGGGCACACGATCGCCATCTGCGTGTGCGACGTGCTGGGCGGGTGCCGATGACAAGACTGTCATCGATGTTCGTCGCGGGCCGGCGGTCCGCCTGACATCCGCAGGCTCGGTGCGGCATCAGCGCCCGCCGGTCGACCCTGTGCTCGGCGTCGCGCCGGACCTCAGCGGTGCCCAACAAGGACTCGTAGGCATCGAGCAGCGGCCCGAGCAGCTCGGCCAGCAGATCATCTTCGGCCCGAAAAGGTAGTACAGGGCCGCGACCGTGACACCGATGGAGTGGCGGCTCGACCCAGGATTTCAGTGTTGTCATCTCAGCGTCCTTCTCCTTGACAAGCGACAAGCTGCCGCCGAGTCTTCGGCGCAACCCACATGTCGAGTGACTAGCAAGCGTTCGTCCTCGTGTGGGACAGGTCAGGGGT
>JBKJPD010000410.1:0-4100 GCA_046595345.1 Pseudonocardia sp. | reverse complement strand
GCTGTCCGGTGAGCCCGACTTGCAGAGCGTCGCGTCGTAGATCCGCTGCCAGGTACCGTCGTCGTACGACGCCTGCAGGACATCGTTCATCTTGCCGCGGAGCGCGGAGTCGTCCTTGTTCAGCCCGATGCCGTAGGGCTCGTTGGAGAACACCGCACCGACGAGCTTGAGCTGGTCGGGCCGCAGAGCGGCGAAGCCCTTGAGGATCGCGTCGTCGGAGGTGACCGCGTCCACCTGATTGCTGAGGAGCTGGTCGACGCATTGGCTGTAGTTCTGGAACTCGACGATGTTCCCGGGCTCGGTGAGTGCCTGCTCCCTGATCCGCCCGATCGGCGTGGACCCGGTGACAGAGCAGACCTTCTTGCCCTTGAGAGTGTCCTTGCCGGTGATCGCCGTCTCGTCCTTGCGCACCAGCAGGCTCTGGCCGGCTACGAAGTACGGCCCGGCGAACGACACGAGCGTCTTGCGCTTGTCGTTGATCGTGTAGGTGCCGACGTAGTAGTCGACCTCGCCGCGGGAGATGGTGTCCTCACGGGCGGCCGACGGGATCGCCTTGTAGTCGATCTTGTCAGGGGCGAAGCCGAGCTGGGCCGCCACCAGCTTCGCGATCTCGACATCGAAGCCGGAGTGGGCGCCGGTGGTGGCGTCCTTGAAGCCCAGGCCGGGCTGGTCCTCCTTCACCCCGATGACGACACGACCACGCGCCTTCATCGCGTCGAAGGTCGTCGACCCGGCGAGCGCCACGTTCGCGGCGACGGGGTAGTTGAGCTGAGCCGCAGGCTCGCCGCCGGTGGACGGGCTGCCTTCTCTGCCACATGCGGCAAGGGCGAGGCTGCAGACGAGTAGCCCCGCCGCGAGAGTTCGCAACTTCATGAGGATCTCCTTCGAGGACGCGATTCGGTCGACCCGCCGACCCGGCAGGCGGGGGCTGTCAGTGGGTGAGGATCTTGCCGAGGAAGTCCTTGGCGCGGTCGGACTTCGGCTTGGTGAAGAACTCCTCCGGCGGCGCGTCCTCGACGATCTCGCCGTCGGACATGAACACCACCCGGTTCGCGGCACGGCGGGCGAAACCCATCTCGTGGGTCACCACGAGCATGGTCATGCCCTCCTTGGCCAGCGTGGTCATCACATCGAGGACCTCCTGGACCATCTCGGGGTCCAGCGCGGAGGTCGGCTCGTCGAAGAGCATCACCTTCGGCTTCATGGCGAGCGAGCGGGCGATCGCGGCGCGCTGCTGCTGGCCGCCGGAGAGCTGGGCGGGGTACTTGTCCTTCTGGTTCGTGATGCCGACCCGTTCCAGCAGGGCCATCCCGGTCTTCTCGGCCTCGGCCTTGCCCACCTTGCGCACCTTCAACGGGCCGAGCGTGACGTTCTCGAGGATGGTCTTGTGCGCGAACAGGTTGAAGCTCTGGAACACCATGCCGACGTCGGCGCGCAGGTGCGCAAGGGCCTTGCCCTCAGCGGGGAGCGCCTCGCCGTCGACCTCGATCGTGCCGCTGTCGATGGGTTCCAGGCGGTTGATGGTGCGGCACAGGGTGGACTTGCCGGACCCCGACGGGCCCAGCACCACGACCACCTGGCCGGGATCGATCTCGAGATTGATGTCGCGTAGGACGTGCAGCTCGCCGAAATGCTTGTCGACGGACGCCATCCGGATCATGGGAGTATCGGTCATCGGGCGCCTCCGGGCATGACGGGACGTTAGGGCTGAACGGAGCACCCAGTCCAGCACCTTGAGCTTCCCATAGGGTTTCACTCGCATAACGCTCGTCGGGGGGCTGGGCCATGCACATCCTGCTGGTTGAGGACGACGACCGCATCGTGGCCGCATTGCGCCCCGCGCTGCACCGCCACGGGATGACCACGACGCGGTTGTCCCGGGGCCGCGGGGCGGTCGACCATCTCGTGGGCGTCGACGTCGTGCTGCTCGATCTGGGCCTGCCCGACATCGACGGCGTCGACGTGTGCCGGGCGATCCGCGCGGTGAGCGAGGTGCCGGTGATCGTCGTGTCGGCCCGCGGAGAGGTGGACGACCGCATCCTCGGGCTGCACTCGGGCGCCGACGACTACCTGGTCAAGCCCTACGACATCGGCGAACTCGTGGCACGGGTGCATGCGGTGTACCGACGCCGCCGGGTCGCCACGTCCACCGGCGGCAATGGGCCTGGCGACGTCGTCGTGATGGACGAGGTGAGCGTCGACCTGAAACGGCACACCGTCACAGTCGCGGGTCGGGCGGTGACGCTGACCCGCAAGGAGTTCCAGGTCCTCGCCCTGCTGGCGAGCTCGGGCGGTGCCGTGTGCACGCGCAGCCGGATCGTCGCCGAGGTGTGGGGGCGGAGCTGGGCGGGCGCCAACCGGACCCTCGACGTGCATGTCGCCACCCTGCGCACGAAGCTCGGGCGCGCCGACCTGGTGCATACCGTGCGCGGTGTCGGCTATCGACTGGGAGCAGCCGCGGATGCCGCCCCCGAGGAGGGGTAGCCGTGCGGGCCCGGCTGCTGGTGATCGTCCTGTTCCTCGTCGGGCTGCTGGCCGTGGGGCTCGGGGTGCCACTCGCGGTGACGACCGCCCAGACCGCGCAGCTGAACCTGTTCGCCCGCCAACTCACCACCACGATCTTCTACGCCTCGCGCGCGCAGCGGCCGATCACCGAGGCCGACTACACGGCACTGGAGGCTGAGCTGACCCGCTACGACGAGATCTACCAGGTGGCGGTGGTGGTGCTGGACCGCAACCGCGAGCCGGTCGCCGCCTCGCGCCGCCCGGTGCCCGGGCTCGACGCGGCCGGCCTGCAACGTGTGGAGGTGGCGCTGGCCAGCAGACCCTCCGCCCCGTACCCCCTGCTGATGCCGTGGGACGACCGCGCGCTCGTGCTCGCCGAGCCCGTATTCGTGGGCTCGGACGTGCGGGGTGTCGCGATCACCGTCACGCCGACCACTGGCCTGCGCGGTGCGGAGGTGCGGGTGTGGTCGCTGCTCGCGGCCGCCACGTTGCTGGCGCTCGGGCTGGGGGTGCTGCTGGCACTACCGGTGGTGCGCTGGATCCTGCGCCCGGTCCAGCGGCTCGACGAGGGCACCGGCCGGGTCGCTGCCGCCGTGCTGGCCGGGGCTGCTGCGGAGCCTGTGTCCGACGGCACCGGCCCGCCCGAGCTGCGCAGGCTCTCGGCGTCTTTCGACCGCATGGCCGCGACCGTGACACACGCCTACGCCGCGCAGCGCGCGTTCGTCGCCGACGCGAGCCACCAGCTCCGCAACCCACTCACCGCGCTGAGCCTGCGCCTGTCCAACCTCGACGGTCACGTCGGCGCGGCCGCCGGCGAGGACCACATCGCCGCGCTGGAGGAGGTCGAGCGGCTCTCCACCCTGCTCGACGGCCTGCTCGCGCTGGCCCGCGCCGAACGCAAAGCCCCGCTCACCTGCGCGGACGTCGACGTCGGCGTAGCGGACCGGATCGACGCCTGGAGGCCGCTGGCCGAGCACATGGAGCTGCGGCTCGGGCACACCGGGGACCGTGGGCTGCGGGTCCTCGCCCCGGCCGGCGCGATCGAGACGGTGCTGGACGCGGTGCTCGACAACGCCGTCAAGTTCACCCCGCCCGGTGGCTCGGTCACGGTGCACACGAGCGCCGGGCCCGACAACGTCGAGATCGCCGTACGGGACACCGGACCTGGGCTCGCGCCCGAGGAGCTGGAACGGGCCACCGACCGGTTCTGGCGCAGCCCTGCGCAGATCAACGTCGACGGGTCGGGGCTGGGGCTGGCCATCGCCGCACGCACCGTCGAACTCGCGGGCGGCGAGCTGCGCCTCGAACTGCCCGACGGCGGCGGCCTACAGGTGGTGGCGCGCCTGCCCCGGGTCGTCGAGGAGCCCGGCGCCTAGCTAGGAGTCCCGCGCGTCCCGGTAGTAGCGCTCCGCGCCGGGGTGCAGCGGCACCGGCTGGGTACCGATCGCCGCGCGCAGATCGATCGTCAGCGCCGCCCGGCTCACGGTGGCGAGCGTCCCCTGCGCCCGGAACAGGGTGTCGACCAGCGCGTAGGCCAGATCGTCTGGCATCTCCGCCCCGACCAGCAGGACGTTGCGCACGAACAACGTGCTGAT
>JBKJPD010000194.1:0-3977 GCA_046595345.1 Pseudonocardia sp. | reverse complement strand
GGTGAGCTCGTCCAGCGTGACCAAGGGCGAAACGCTCCTCGATACGATCAAGAACCTCGAGGCGATGCATCCCGACGTGATCGTGATGCGGCACGAGGCCTCGGGTGCCCCGCACTTCATCGCCCGATACACGCGCGCCGGCGTCGTCAACGCGGGCGACGGCACCCACGAGCATCCCACCCAGGCCCTGCTCGACGCGGCGACGCTGCGCGACCGGCTCGGGTCGATCGCGGGGCGGCGGATCGGAATCGTCGGCGACGTCCTGCACAGCCGTGTCGCGCGGTCCAACGTGTTCCTGCTCGCCACCCTCGGCGCAGAGGTGGTGTTGATCGGTCCGCCGACGCTGCTGCCCGTGGGGGTGCAGCAGTGGCCGTGCCGGGTCGGCCATGACCTCGACGCCGAACTGCCGGGGCTCGATGCGGTGATGATGCTGCGGGTGCAGGCCGAGCGCATGCACGGCTCGTTCTTTCCCTCGTCGCGCGAATACGCAGTGGGCTACGGCCTCAACGAGCAGCGCGCCGCGCTACTGCCCGACCACGCCGTGGTGCTGCACCCCGGGCCGATGGTCCGCGGTATGGAGATCGCGCCGTCGGTGGCCGACTCCGCTTCCTCGGCGATCCTCGCGCAGGTACGCAACGGCGTGCACGTGAGAATGGCCGTCCTCTACCACCTGCTTGCGGGTGCTCCAGAATGATTGGGCGCAGCATGAATCGGCGCAGCATGAACCTGTTCATCCGCAACGCGCGGCCCTACAACGAGGACCCGGTGGACGTCGTCGTCCGCGACGGGGTGATCACCGAGATCGGGACCGGGCTGTCGGTTCCCGCCGATCCCGACGGAACGAGCGCCGAGACGATCGAGGCCGACGGTGCCGTGCTCCTGCCCGGCTTCGTCGACCTGCACACGCACCTTCGCGAGCCGGGCGGCGAGGAGTCCGAGGACATCGCCACGGGCTCCGCGGCCGCGGCACTGGGCGGGTTCACCGCTGTGTTCGCGATGCCCAACACCGACCCGGTGGCCGACACCGCCGTCGTCGTGGAACACGTGTGGCGCCGTGGCGAGGAGGTCGGTCTCGTCGACGTGCACCCGGTCGGCGCGGTCACCGTCGGGCTCGAGGGCGCGAAGATGGCCGAACTCGGGACCATGGCACGGTCCCGCGCGAACGTCCGGCTCTTCTCCGACGACGGACGGTGTGTCCACGATCCGCTGATCATGCGCCGGGCCCTGGAGTACGCGTCCTCGCTCGGTGTCGTGATCGCGCAGCACGCCGAGGACCACCGGCTCACCGAGGGCGCGCAGGCCCACGAGGGCGTTGTCGCGTCGCGGCTGGGGCTGGCAGGCTGGCCCGCCACCGCCGAGGAGACGATCGTCTCCCGGGACTGTGCGCTGGCCCGCGAAGCCGGTGCGGCGCTGCACGTCTGCCACGTCTCCTCCGCCCGCACGATCGAGGTGTTGCGCGCAGCGAAGGCTGCGGGGGTCCGGGTCAGCGCGGAGGTCACGCCGCACCACCTGCTGCTCACCGACGCGGCACTGACCAGCTACGACCCGGTCAACAAGGTCAACCCACCGCTGCGCACCGGCGAGGACACCCGCGCGATGCGCCAAGCGCTGGCCGAGGGCGTGATCGACGTGGTCGCCACCGACCACGCTCCGCACGCCGCGCAGTACAAGGACACCGAGTGGTCCGCCGCGAAGCCGGGGATGCTCGGCCTGCAGACGGCGCTGTCGGTGGTGGCGCTGGCGATGGTCGAGCCGGGCCTGCTGGACTGGCGCGGCGTCGCGCGGGTCATGTCGGAGCGGCCCGCCGAGATCGCCGGGCTGCCCGACCAGGGCCGTCCGATCGCGGTGGGGGAGCCCGCCAACTTCGTGCTCGTCGATCCCGACGCGGTGTGGACGGTGCGCGGCGCGAAGCTCGCCAGCCGGGCGGCCAACACGCCGTACGAGGGTATGCGGTTGCCGGCGACGGTGATCGCCACGGTGTTGCGCGGCCGGGTCACCGCGCGCGACGGGGTCGCGGCGGGGGTGTCGGGATGACCGCCCATCTCGTTGAGCCGGCACTGCTGGTTCTCGAGGACGGCCGGATCTTCCGCGGTGAGGCGTTCGGCGCCACCGGGGCCGGGTTCGGCGAGGCCGTGTTCAGCACCGGCATGACCGGCTACCAGGAGACGCTGACCGACCCGTCCTACCACCGCCAGATCGTGGTGCAGACCGCCCCGCACATCGGTAACACCGGCTGGAACGCGCAGGACGACGAGTCCGCGGGCATCCAGGTGGCCGGGTATGTGGTGCGCGACCCGTCGCGGTCGGTGTCGAACTGGCGTTCCACCGGATCGCTGCCCGACGTGCTCGCCGCGCAGGGGATCGTCGGGGTCGCGGGGGTCGACACCCGCGCGCTGGTGCGGCATCTACGTGAGCGCGGGGCCATGCGTGCCGGAGTCTTCTCCGGTGCCGCCCTGGCAGCCGACGACGTATTGGTGACGCGGGTGTCGGACAGCCCACAGATGGAGGGCGCAGACCTCTACGGCGCCGTCACCACCGGCGAGCCCTACGTCGTCGCGGCCGTCGGGGCCACGAGGTTCCGGGTCGCGGCGCTCGACATCGGTATCAAGGCCTCCACCCCTCGGATGCTCGCCGCCCGCGGCGTGGAGGTACACGTGCTGCCGGCAGGTTCGACGATCGAGCAGATCGAGGCGATCGCCCCCGACGGTTTCTTCCTGTCCAACGGTCCGGGCGACCCCGCCACCGCCGACGGCCCCGTCGCACTCACCCGGCAGGTGCTGGAGCGGCGGATACCGCTGTTCGGCATCTGCTTCGGCAACCAGATCCTGGCCCGCGCGCTCGGTCGCGGCACCTACAAGATGCGCTACGGCCACCGCGGCATCAACATCCCGGTGGTCGAGCACGCCACCGGCCGGGTGGCGATCACCTCGCAGAACCACGGTTTCGCGGTGCAGGGCGAGGCGGGGGAGCGGTTCGACACCCCGTTCGGCCCGGCGCGGGTCACCCACACCTGTCCCAACGACGGCAGCGTCGAGGGGCTGGAGGCGATGGAGGTCCCAGCCTTCAGCGTGCAGTACCACCCCGAGGCCGCGGCGGGCCCACACGACGCGGCGGGCCTGTTCGACCGGTTCGTGGACCTCATGGCCGCCGGTCGAGGGCGCCATCACCTGAGCAGCGCCGAATCGCACCCCGCCGACGCACCTGGCGGGTCCTGATGCCGCGCCGCGAGGACATCCGCCACGTCATGGTGATCGGCTCCGGCCCCATCGTGATCGGCCAGGCCTGCGAGTTCGACTACTCCGGCACCCAGGCGTGCCGGGTGCTGCAGGCGGAGGGGATCCGCGTCTCGCTGGTCAACTCCAACCCGGCGACGATCATGACCGACCCCGAGTTCGCCGACGCCACCTACATCGAGCCGATCACCCCCGAGTTCGTCGAGCAGGTGATCGCGGCGGAGCGTCCGGACTCGATCCTGGCGACGCTGGGCGGGCAGACCGCGCTCAACATCGCCGTCGCCCTGCACGACAACGGTGTGCTGGAGCGCTACGGCGTGGAGCTGATCGGGGCCGACATCGACGCCATCCAGCGCGGCGAGGACCGGCTCAAGTTCAAAGAGATCGTGGTTTCGGTCGGCGGTGACGTGCCGCGGTCCGCCCTCTGCCACTCGATGGAGGAGGTGCGTGCCGCCGCTGCCGACCTCGGGCTGCCGGTGGTCATCCGGCCATCGTTCACGATGGGCGGGCTCGGCTCGGGCATGGCCCACACCGACGCCGACCTCACGCGGTTGGCAGGCGGCGGGCTGGACGCCTCACCGGTGCACGAGGTGCTCATCGAGGAGTCCGTGCTCGGGTGGAAGGAGTTCGAGCTCGAACTGATGCGCGACCGTGCCGACAACGTCGTCGTCATCTGCTCGATCGAGAACATCGACGCGATGGGCGTGCACACCGGTGACTCGATCACCGTCGCGCCCGCGATGA
>JBKJPD010000604.1:0-4826 GCA_046595345.1 Pseudonocardia sp. | reverse complement strand
GATCCTCGCCCTGCTGCTGTCGATCATGACCACCATGGCAGGGTCGTCGCGGACGCTCTACCAGGGCTCGCTCGACGGTTGGCTGCCTCGCTACCTCGGCCGGGCCAACCGGCACGGAGCACCGGCCCGCGCGATGTGGACCGACCTCGGGTTCAACCTCATCCTGCTGCTGATGAGCGACTACGTCTTCGTCCTCGCATCGTCCACCGTGTGCTACATGGTCTTCAACTTCCTCAACCTCAACGCCGGTTGGCTGCACCGTAGGGACAACCCCGACGTCTACCGCCCGTGGAGGGCGCCGACCGCGCTGATCGCGGCGGGCACCGTCCTCGCGTTCGTCAACGCGCTGCTCCTCGGGTGGGGTGCGAACGTCTGGGGTAAGGGCGCCCTGCTCACCGGCCTCGTCTTCGCCGCACTCATCCTCCCGGTATTCGCCTTCCGACACTACGTACGGGACAAGGGGCGCTTCCCCGCCTCCAGCGAGCAGACCGAGGATGACGGGCAGGTCATGGCGCCCCGTAAGCGGGCGGGCATCCTGCCCTACGTGGTACTCGCCGGTGGCGTGCTGACGGTCGTGATCGGCCAGCTCCTCGCCGCCGGCGTATGAGAAGGAGGAGATCGTGCCGACGTCACCCGGCCCGCTCCGGACCCGCCTGACCAGCCTCCTCGGCATCCGGCATCCGATCATCCTGGCGCCGATGGGCACCGTCGCGGGCGGTGCGCTCGCCGCCGCCGTGTCGGGCGCGGGCGGCCTCGGGGTGATCGGCGTCGGCTATGGCGACCGCGCGGCGGTGGTCAGCGAGTTCGACCGCGCGGCGGGCAGCCGTGTGGGCTGCGGCTTCATCACCTGGCTCCTCGCCGAGCGGCCGCACCTGCTCGACGTCGCGCTCCAGCGCGAACCGGCGATCGTGACGCTGTCGACGGGAGATCCGGAACCGTTCGCCACCAGGATCCGCGCGGCCGGGGTCCCGCTAGTCTGCCAGGTGAGCGGCATCGCCGAGGCCCACCGGGCACTGGACGTCGGCGCCGACGTGCTGGTCGCGCAGGGCAGCGAGGGCGGTGGCCACGCGCAGCGCACGCGGTCGACGCTGACGCTGCTTCCCGAGGTGGTGGACCTCGTGGCGCACCACGGGGCCGACGTACCCGTCCTCGCGGCCGGCGGAATCGGGGACGGGCGGGGCCTTGCCGCAGCACTCGTGCTCGGCGCCGACGGCGTACTGGTCGGCACGCGGTTCTGGGCTTGCTCCGAGGCCGTCGTATCGCCGCGCGCCCAGCAGCGCGCACTCGCCGCGGTAGGCGACGACACGGTTGCGACGACGCTGATCGACCGGATCCGCGGATACACCTGGCCCGAGGGCTTCACGAGCCGGATCCTGCGCACGCCCTTCGTCGAGCGCTGGCACGGCCGGGACGACGAGCTCACGGGCGCGCTCGACGAGCTGATCGCGCAATATGACCGCGCGGTCACCGACGAGGACTTCGACGTGGCTCAGGTGGTGGTCGGCGAGGCGATCGGGATCATCGGCGAAGTCGGTCCGGCGGCCGAGGTGGTCGACTCGATCGTCCGCGAGGCCGTCGCGGCTCTGCGAAGCACACAGCCCGCCGGGGACGGGTAGCGCCACTACTTCTCCCCGCCGGCGCGGGGATGCAACACGGCCTCGGCCGCCATTTCGGCGTCGAGCTCATCGACCTGGACAACAGCGATGCAACAGCTCGCCGTTCCGGCGATGAAGCTCTCAGCCCGCTGCACACCAGCTGTTGGGCCAGGTCCTCGCCCGCTCAGCCCAGCCGTCATCATTCACCGCCCACAAGTGCAACTCGGCCTCGGCCCGGGCAAGCTCGGCGAATCCGCTGTCCTGGTACTGCACGGCGAAGCCGAGCCGGGCCCGGTAGAACACGGCGGCGAACCAAAGTGTGGCGCTCAGCGACCGCCCGGCGCCGATCGTCATCCAGGGCAACCGTGCCGTCGATCCCCGCCGCAGGTCGTTGACGTTGCTGCTCGGATTAGGGTGGTGTCGTGGGCTACGCGAACACGTTCATCGCAGTCGCCGAGGACTCCCGCGCCGCCACGGGCGGGATCCCGGCGGAGCGGGCGGGCGGTCCGACCGTGGCCAGCACCCAGTACGTCATGCTTGCCGCCGCGCCCGGGCGGTGGACCGAAGAGGACGTTCTGCTCGCATCCTCTCCGCAGGTCCGCGGCCACGACGTCAGCGAGATCGAGCTCAGCAGGCTGCGGGAGGAGTACTTCACCCGTCCGCGCGCATGCCTACGCGCCTCCCCGCTGCCGAAGACCTTCGGTTGGGGACTGCACTACGACGGCGACGGCCGGATCACTCTGCATGCGGTCGACTCCCCGGAGTACGTCCAGCTCAGCATCGACCCTTCGCTGACCCAGCTGCGTGCGATGCGCTCCAGCCGCGCCGCCGGCTGACCTCCCGCTTCAAGACGAGATCCAACTCCTCTACCTCGGTGGGCGTATCGGCACCGCAGGTGCGGTGCGATAACGCACTGCCTGGCTCAGGCGCTGGGCGCGTGTTCCCCGCCTACGTTCCAGCCTCACCTACACGGTGCCGACCTGAACGGCGGTCCGGGACGAACGTTCACTTACTGCCGGATACCGCACCTGCCGACCGGGATCACCGATTCCAATGGCTAAAGCGCTTGCATGATCAATGCAACGTCCGGCTCAGCCTCGATGCCAAGTCACTTGGCCGTCGAGCGCATGTGGGCTGAGACGGGTATCGGCTAACGGGACCGCGGACTCCAGTCCGTCGGCGGTTGCTCCGAGGAGTTCCGTCAAGCTCGCCCAGCGGTGGCTGCCGATATCGAAATCGACCTTGTCCATCTCGATGACGCACCCCGAGTTGGCCCCACGTCGGCGATCGATGATGAGGAAGCTTCCGTTCTGATCCTCGGCAATAGGCAGCCAAGCGGCAATAAATTGTCCGACTGGGGATCCGGCCGGCTCAGCATTGAAGTTCCGTGGAACCATGGGTGTCGCCGCGAGTTGTGCGAGATGGGCGTGGCGTGCAGTCGCATCAGTCGGGGGCGCGCTCGATAACGATTGATTCATGGTCACGAGTTGTCCCCACCAGGTGACGATCTCATCCAACGTCATCGGTCGAAACCCGGGAAGAACGTACGACGCCGGAGAACGTTCAGTTCCGTCACACTGACTGTAGAACGCAAGCACGTCTGGCGGCCAATTGTATCCTCCGGAGTTTCTTTGCGCAGCGTGCAACGCATCTTCACCAAGGGGGTCGCGGATGGTCGCGCTTGTGATCGGAGCATATTCAGCGCACCACTTCTTGATTCTCACCCAAGGGTCCATATAGGAAGTTTGACAGACGGCAGATCCGTTAGGAATAACTAGCCCAGGGTTCCTGGCTGTCGACGGTCGATTTGCACAAGGACCGAGCACGGCACGCGCAAGGGTATAGCGGTCGCGACTGCGATCGTCATTCATGTCGTCGCCGAGCTCGCCGGGCACGGCCGACCGACGCGCCGGACCGACGCCCGTCCCGGCGATAGCGGTACGTGCCGCGCGAGTCCACCTGCACCTCACCGATCACATCGGTCAGCAGCGCGTGGCGGACCTCGCGCTGCGAAGGTCCCCGGCTGCGCAACAGGTAGTAGCCCGAGTTCGAGACGTCCAGGACGCGGGTGGCGACCTGGATCGGCAGCCCTTCCTGCGCCATCACCGTGATCGCTTCGAACGGCGTTGTCAGGGCACCACCTTGCCTGGCAGCTCACTGGCGCGGCGATGCACCGCCGACTCGGTCTCCAACTCGATGATCCGCCGCAGCGACGTCCACGACCGGCCCACGCCAACGCAACCAACACTCGCGTTGATTCCGGCGGGCCGTGGAACGATGCCCCGTGCCCGATGCCACCTCGAACATCACAGAGACCTCGAACATCGCAGAGACCTGGACCAGCGCCGAGTGCGCCGCGGCGTGGGGCGTCAAGACCCCCACGTGGCTGGGATACGTCGCCCGCGATCAGGCTCCCCCACCGCTGCCCGGGCTCGACCAGCAGCAGCGCCGTCGGTGGGACGCCGAGACGGTGCGCAGCTACCCGCGGCCCGGGGTCGGACGGTCCCGGGCCGGGGCCGGACCCGAGGCCGAGGCGCTGCTGGCGGAGATGGCCGAGGTCGCCGGCCGGATCGATGAGCTGCGGGCACGACAGCGGGACCTGGCCCGGGACGGGAAGGAACGCGGGGTGGAGATCCGGGCGATGGCGCGGTCGCTCGGGGTCTCCCCGCAGACCGTCTACGGCTGGCTGAACGTTCCGGTCGGCACCGACCCGTAAAGGCTCATCGCGCCGATCCGGTGCACACTGGACGGATGAGCACGACGATCGCCCGCACCTCGACCGGGGCCCCGGCCCCGCCCCGGCTCTCCCGCCACTTCGCGGCGTTCCTCGGCGTGCTGGCCACCGCCGCCGCGCTCGGCGTGGGGCACCTGGTCGCCGGGATCATCTCGCCGGCGTCCTCGCCCTACCTCGCGGTCGGCGACATGGTCATCCGATTCGCGCCGGGGTGGCTCGTCGAGTTCGCCAAGACCACGTTCGGCACCGCCGACAAACCGGTCCTGCTCGGCGGCATGGGGCTGCTCATCGCGCTGGTGGCCGCCGGGGCGGGCCTCGCGTCCCGGACCACCCGGCGGCCGGGCGTCGCGGTGATCGTGGTGCTCGGCCTGCTCGGGCTCGGCGCCGTCCTGTTCTCCCCCGCATTCGCCCCGCTCGACCTCCTCGCCCCCGCCGCCTCGCTCGGCGCCGGGGTCGTGGTCTTCGGGCGGGTACACGCGCTGGCCATGCGTCCGGAA
>JBKJPD010000597.1:0-2909 GCA_046595345.1 Pseudonocardia sp. | reverse complement strand
TGATCGGCGAACCGGTGGCCTCGAACCGCTCGATCGAGTCCTTCACCGCGGCTTCCTGCAACGACTCCAGGTCGGACTCGCCGATCTCACCGGCGTCGAACTTCGCGTAGGCCTCCTGCAGCTTCGCCGGTCGGGGCAGCGAACCCACCGGCTCGGTGGGGATACCGGTCGCAGTCCGTGGGTCATAAGAAGCCATGGCTGTGGGCTCTCCTCAAACGGTTCGATACAACGGGCGAGGGTCCAGAGGTGGCAGGCGGATGTCGCGTGGCAGCATGCGCACCAGCCACGGACCCCGAACGTACTAGGGTGATATGTATCACGTCAACGGCGGCCGATCATGGCCCGTGGGTGGCGGCGATCATCCGTTCGGCCGCGGCCGGATCGTCCGGTAGGAGCAGCACCACCCCGTCTGCGGCCGAGCGCAGCGCCGCGACGAGCTCGGTCGCCAGCTCGACGCCCACCGCCGCGGCCCCCGCCCCGGCCCGTTCCAGCAACGCCAGCGTCGCGGCCGGGACGACGGTGTCGGGCACCTCGTTGGCCAGGTACTCCGCCTCGGCGAAGCTGCGCAGCGGCCGCACCGACACCAGCACCGGCGCGGGCTCGCCGATGGCGTCGCGGAGCCGCCGCCACGAGTCCAGGTCGTAGACCGGACGGGTCAACAGGAACTGCGCACCCACCTCGACCTTGCGCAGCGCGCGAGCCGCCTCGGCCACGAGATCGCGCGAGCCGGGGGCCACCCGCACCCCGATCTCGAAAGCGGTCTTGCCCGCCAGCCGCAGCCCGTTGCAGTCGTAACCGGCGTTGAGCCCGGCGAGAAGCTCGACGAGCCCCACAGAATCGACGTCCCACACCCCGTCGACGTGCGGATAGTCGCCCAGCAGGGGCGGGCTGCCGGTCTCGCAGACCACCCGGCGGACGCCGGGCGCATGCGCGCCGAGCAGGTCCGCCTGTAGCGCCATGATCGTCCGATCCCAGGTGGTGACGCTCGCGAGCGCGTCGACACCGAGCTCGTTCCGCAGATGTACGGCAAGGTTCACCGGGCTCAGCCGGGCGCGCGGGCCGTCACCGGCGGGCACCCACACCGTGTCCACGCCAACGCGACGCACAGCCGCGGTCCGCTCCATCGCCGCCGCGACATGACCCGCCTGCGGTGGCTCGATCTCGGCGAGGACGCGGAACCGCGCTCTCGACGCCGGACGGGTCGTGGCCGGACGGGTCGCGACCGGACGGGTCGCGACCGGCGCGGGACGGTCCGGGCCTGCGACGACCGACGGGGACGATGCCGCCGCGACCGCCCGGACGACCGCGTCCAGGTGCTCAGGTGTGGTGCCGCAGCAGCCGCCGACGACCTGGGCGCCCGCGGCGACGAGCATCTGTGCGTAGCGGGCGAAGTAGCGGGCGTCGAGGTCGTAGGAGAAGCGCGGGCCGGTGGTGCGGCGCGGCAACCCGGCGTTGGGCTGGGCCGCGATCGGCAGCACGGTGTGGGCGCGGAGCTCCTGGACGACGGCGAGGACGCCCTGGGGACCGAGCGTGCAGTTGGTGCCCACCGCGGTGACGGGCAGCCCCTCCAGTGCGGTGCACACGTCGCGCGGGGTATCCCCGCTCAAGGTCCGGCCGTCGGCGGCGAAGGTGGCCTGGGCGAGCACCGGCAGCCCGAACTCCCCCGCCACCACCACCGCCTCGACGAGCTCGTCGAGGTGACCGAAGGTCTCCAGCACCAGCAGGTCGACCCCGGCGGCGACGAGCGCAGCGATCTGTTCACTCAGGGCCGCGGTCCGGTCGGCGGCCGCGACCCGGCGCCGTTGCTGGAGGGTCACCGCGGGCGACACCGAGCCGGCGACGAGCACATCGCGCCCGCAGCTGAGCACCGCGTCGCGGGCGACCCGCACCGCAGCCGCGTTGATCTCGGCCGTGGCGTCACCGAGACCGTGGACCTCCAGCCGAAGCCGGTTCGCACCGAACGTGTTGGTCTGCACCAGACCTACCCCGGCGGCGAGATAGCTGTCGTGGATGCTCCGCACGAGCTCGGGATCCGACAGGTTCAGCTCGGGCAACGAGCGTTCCAGCGGGTGACCCGCCGCGTGCAGCACGGTGCCCATCGCGCCGTCGGCTACCAGCACGCCGCCGGCGAGGCGTTCGATGAAGGTCGTCACGCCGAAAGCCTCCGTGCTGATGCCGCCCCCGCGGGACGGACTGCGTCGGCCGTCACGACAGCACCTCCACGATCTCACAGGCGAGTTGGGCCATCAGCCGATCGCGGTAGTGGTCAAGGCGCAACCCGGCGATCTCCTCGACCCGGCGGATCCGGTAGGTGACCGTGTTCGGGTGCACATGCAGTTCCCGGGCCGTGCGTTGCGGGCTGCCGTTGCACCGGAACCAGGCGGTGAGGGTGCCCAGCAGGTCGGCCCTGGTGTGCTGGTCGCGCACCAGATCACCCAGTACGTCAGCGGCGAAGCTACGTAGCTCGCCGAGATCGGGGACCTGCAGCAACAACCGGTGCACGCCGAGGTCGTCGAACGCGAGGACGCCGGGGGTGCGGCCCATCCGACCCGCGGCGTCGACGGCGCTGCGCGCCTCGCCGTAGGACCGGGAGATCTCCGCGGGCAGCCGGCAACACCCACCGATCCCGGCGACGACGCCAGCGCCGGGATGGCGTTCGAGCACCGCCGCCCGGCACTGCTCGGCGAGCGCGCGCACGGCGTCGGGCCCGGTGGGGCTGGGCACGACGGCGACGACCTCGGTCTCCCGCACCGCGACGATGGCCGCCGACCGGCCACGGGTGATCGCATGTTCGGCGACGGCGAGGATCCGGCCGCGGTCGGGACCGTCGGGCACCCCGACGGTGAGGACGTGGTGCGCGGTGCCGCAGACGAACCCGAGGTGCCCCGCCCAGCGTTCCGCCTCCGCGG
>JBKJPD010000420.1:0-6738 GCA_046595345.1 Pseudonocardia sp. | reverse complement strand
CGTAGCCACGCTGCGCCTCGACATCGACGAGGCCGGCGGCCTCGTGCCCGGCTACGAGCTGAAGATGAACTCCTACGACCTCGGCGTGGACATCGAGCTCTACGACGCCACTCAGCGGTTGCGATTCGAGCACCCCGGAGTGCGCGCGGTGGTGCTCACCAGCGCTAAGGAGCGCAACTTCTGCGCAGGCGCCAACATTCGGATGCTCGCGCAGTCGAGCCACCCGTGGAAGGTGAACTTCTGCAAGTTCACCAACGAGACCCGCAACGGCATCGAGGACGCAGGAGCCAACTCCGGCCAGACCTGGATCGCCGCCGTCAACGGCACCGCGGCCGGTGGCGGGTACGAGATGGCGCTGGCGTGCGAGCAGATCCTGCTCATCGACGACAACTCCTCGGCCGTCTCACTGCCCGAGGTGCCACTGCTCGGTGTACTGCCCGGCACCGGCGGCCTCACCCGGTTGATCGACAAGCGCCGGGTCCGCAAGGACCGCGCGGACGTGTTCGCCACGAAGCCCGAGGGTGTGCGGGGCAGACAGGCCGTCGAGTGGAAGCTCGTCGACGAGGTCATTCCCAAGCGCGTCTGGGACGATACGGTCGCCGAGCGGGCCGCATCCGCAGCCGCCCTCTCGACCCGGCCCGCCGACGCCCGGGGCGTCGCGCTCCTCCCGCTGCAGCGGGAGGAGGACGCCGACGGCATCCGCTACCGCCATGTCAGGGCCGCGTTCGACCGCGACCGGGGGCTGGTGGAGATCACCGTGCACGGTCCCGAGGGCGACGTGCCCGACACCGTCGCCCGGGTGCATGAGCTCGGCGCCGACTTCTGGCCGCTGGCCATGACCCGCGAGCTCGACGACCTGATCCTGCGGCTGCGCGCCAACGAACTCGAGCTCGGAACCTGGATCATCCGTACCCGCGGGGACGTCGAGGACGCGTTGGCCTTCGAACGGGTCATCGAGGAGCACAGCAAGGACGACTGGCTGGTCAACGAGATCCGCCACTACTTCAAGCGCACCCTCAAGCGACTCGACGTCACATCGCGGTCGCTGATCGCGCTGATCGAGCCGGGCTCCTGCTTTGCCGGGGCGCTGCTGGAGCTCGCGCTGGCGTGCGACCGGCAGTACATGCTCGACGGGCTGCTGGAGGACGGCGACGAGGAGGGCGAGCCCGCCCAGCTCGTGCTCTCCAACTCGAACTTCGGCGCGTTCCCGATGAGCAACGGGATCGGCAGGCTGGCGTCACGGTTCTACGGCCCCGGCCATGACGGGGACGACCACGTCGCGAAGCTGCACCAGGAGACGGGCAGGCGGATCTCCGCCACCGAGGCAGTGGAGCTGGGGCTCGTCACCGACGCCCCCGACGACATCGACTGGGACGACGAGATCCGGATCATGCTGGAGGAGCGGGCCTCCCTGTCGCCGGACGCATTGACCGGCATGGAGGCCAACCACCGGTTCGTCGGGCCCGAGACGATGGAGTCGCGGATCTTCTCGCGGCTCACCGCCTGGCAGAACTGGATCTTCGTTCGACCCAACGCATCGGGCCCCGACGGCGCGCTGCGCAAGTACGGCACAGGACGCAAGGCCGAATTCGACCGGCGGCGCGTATGAAGATCAGGGACGTGTGAGGAAGACATGAGCATCGACTACAGCGAGAAGATCCCCAACAACGTCGACCTCGCGGGAGATCGGAAGCTCCAGCGCGCGCTGGAGTCCTGGCAGCCCAACTTCATCAACTGGTGGAAGACGATGGGCCCGGCCGTCCCCACCCAGGACGTCTACCTGCGCACCGCCGTCGACGTCGGCCGCGAGGGCTGGGCCCACTTCGGGCACGTCGCCATGGAGGAGTACCGGTGGGGCGTGTTCCTCGCCGAGCAGAATCACGACCGCACGATCGCATTCGGGGAGCAGAAGGGCCGGCCGGTCTGGCAGCAGGTGCCCGGTGAGTACCGCGCCGACCTGCAGCGCCTGATCGTCATCCAGGGCGACACCGAGCCCGCCTCGGTGGAGCAGCAGCGCCGTCTCGGCGAGACCGCGCCGTCGCTGTACGACCTGCGCAACCTGTTCCAGGTCAACGTGGAGGAGGGCCGGCACCTGTGGGCGATGGTCTACCTGCTGCACGCCTACTTCGGGCGCAACGGCCGCGAGGAGGCCGAGGCCCTGCTGCAGCGCAACTCCGGCGACCTCGACTCCCCCCGCATCCTCGGCGCGTTCAACGAGGAGACCCCGGACTGGCTGTCGTTCTTCATGTTCACCTACTTCACCGACCGGGACGGCAAGTACCAGCTCGGCACGCTCAAGGAGTCCGCCTTCGACCCGCTCTCGCGCACCTGCGAGTTCATGTTGAAGGAGGAGAGCCACCACATGTTCGTCGGCACCACCGGTGTCGACCGCGTGGTCACCCGTGCAGCGGAACTGATGCGCGAGCACCAGACCGACGAGATCGCCCCGCACGGCGGCATCTCCCTCGACGTGATCCAGAAGTACATCAACTTCCACTACTCGGTGAGCCTCGACCTGTTCGGCTCGGAGCAGTCCACCAACGCGGCCAACTACTTCACCGCCGGACTCAAGGGCCGCTGGCAGGAGGAGCGCCGCAAGGACGACCACATCCTGACGGAGAACTCGGCGCGCATCGACCTCGTCCGCGACGGGGTACTCACCACCGACGAGGTCCCCGCGCTGCTGGCGCTCAACAGCGACCTGCGCACCGAGTACATCGCCGACTGCGAGAACGGCCTCAAGCGCTGGAACCGGGTGTTGGAGCAGGCCGGCGTCGAACGCCGCCTCTACCTGCCGCACCTGGGCTTCAACCGTGGAGTCGGCCTGTTCTCCGATCACCACATCACCCCGAGGGGCGACGTCGTCGGCAAGGACGTGTGGGAGGCCAAGCGTGCTGCCTGGCTGCCCACCGAGGCGGACAAGACCCACGTCCGGTCCCTGATGCGCCCGGTCTACGAGCCCGGCAAGATCGCGAGCTGGATCGCCCCGCCGTCGAAGGGCATCAACGACAAGCCCCTCGACTACGAATACGTCCACTTCGCCTAGCCTTACCCCGCCTCTCCGAGTTCGGGGAGGCCACTTTCACGCCCTCCGCGGGCAGCAGAGTGGCCTTTCCGGATCGGCTGGGGCCGCCGACCTTGCCGAGGAGTCCCCGTGCCCTATGTGATCGCCGAGCCGTGCATCGACGTGATGGACCGGTCGTGCGTGGACGAGTGTCCCGTCGACTGCATCTACGAGGGCTCTCGCAAGCTCTACATCTCCCCCGTCGAGTGCATCGACTGCGGCGCCTGCGAGCCGGTCTGCCCGGTCGAGGCCATCACCCAGGACCGGGCCGTCGACCCCGCCTTCGAAGCGCACGTCGAGGACAACGCCCACTTCTTCGACCTCGTGCTCCCCGGCCGTGCCGAACCACTGGGCGCGCCGGGTGGCGCGACGGGCGTCGGACCCGTCGGGGCCGATACCGAACTCGTCGCCGAGCACGCGGCGCAGGACTGACGGAACCGGGAGGCCTCGCGCCGACGACGCGCCCCGCGTCGCTCAGGGGCGGCGGATGAACCTCGATGCCGCAGCCGCACCGACCGCCGCCAGCGCGAGGCTGACCAGCACCGCCGCCATCGTCGGCGCCAGCAGCGGGCTGGCCAGTGTCAGGCCGCGGGCGGCGTTGATGGCGTAGGTCAGCGGGTTGACCGTGGCAACCACCTGCAGCCAGCCGGGCAGGCCCGAGATCGGGACGTACGCCGACGAGGCGAACATCAGCGGGAAGATCGCCACGAAACCGACCATCTGCATCACCTCGGGATTGCGCAGCCAGCTCGCCAGCGCGAGGAACAGCCACGACATCCCCCACCCGACCGTCAGGCCGATGCCGATCGCCGCCACGGTGCCGAGCACCCCGCCCGCCGGGGCGAACCCGAACAGCACGGTGGCCGCGACCGCGAGGATCACCAGCTGGATCGCACTGCGCACCAGGTCGTAGAGGCTGCGCGCGGCGAGCACCGACAGCATCGAGATGGGCAGCGACCGGAACCGGGTGAGCGCGCCGTTGCGCAGGTCGTTGGCCAGGCCGCCGCCCGACCACATCGCGGCCTGCGCGCCGGTGGTGACCAGGATGGCGGGCATCAGGTAGTCGATGTAGCTCACCCCCACCGGGAAGCCGGGTGTGGCCGCGATCCCCCGGAACACCTGACTGAACAGCGTCAGCATGATCAACGGCTGGAGCAGGCTCATGACGAGCATCCGCGGGTCCTGCAGCGCCCGCAGCGAGCGGCCGGTGAGCACGAGGACCTGGGTGATCGGGTTGCTGCCGGTCCATCCGGTGGCGGCGGGCGCCGGCACCGTCGTGGGCTTGGTCAGTGTCGTCATCTCGGTCTCCTGCTCAGGCGGCGGTCGGCGCGGCACCGGCGAGGGCCAGGTACACGTCGTTGAGGGTCGGTTCGTGCAGCGCGAGCTCGTCTGCCTCGACGCCCGCATCATCCAGCGCTCGGACGACCACGGCGAGCTCGCGCGAGGAGTCGACCGGGGCGGTGAGCGTGCGGCCGTCGCGGACCGGTTCCAACCCGGCCCGGCGCAGGGCGGCGAGCGCAGGGGCGACGTCGGCCGCCGCGGCCAGCGTCGCCGTCACTGTGCGCCGCCCGACCCGCGCCTTGAGCTGCGCAGCGGTTCCCTCGGCGACCACGGAGCCCTTCGACAGGACGGTGATGGAGTCGGCGAGCCGGTCGGCCTCGTCGAGGTACTGGGTGGTGAGCACGACCGTGGTGCCCGCGGCGGTGAGGTCGTCGACGACGTCCCACAGCGCGAGCCTGCTCGTGAGGTCGAGCCCCGTGGTGGGCTCGTCGAGGAAGACCACCTCGGGCCGGCCCACCAGCGAGGTGGCCAGGTCCAGGCGCCTGCGCATGCCACCGGAGTAGGTCTTGACCTTGCGATCCGCAGCATCGGTGAGGTCGAAGATCTGCAGCAGCTCGGCGGCCCGGGACCGGGCCTCGCCGCGCCGGGCGCCGAGCAAGCGGGCGACGAGCACCAGGTTCTGGACTCCGGTCAGGTCGTCATCGACCGAGGCGAACTGCCCGGTGACACCCACCCGGCTGCGCACCTTCGCCGGCTCGCGCGTCACGTCGAACCCGGCGACGGTGGCTCGGCCGCTGGTCGGCGGGAGCACCGTCGTGAGCAGGTTGACCAGCGTCGTCTTGCCGGCACCGTTGTGCCCGAGCAGGCCGAGCACCGTGCCTGCGGGCACCGACAGGCTCACGCAGTCGAGCGCGACGACGTCACCGAACGTCTTTCGCAGTCGGTCCGTCTCGATGATCATTCTGGCTCCCCCGTGGTCAGCGCACCGTGCAGGAACAGGTCGATGAGCTCATCGCGGTCGGCCGGATCAGGCGCCGCGCCGCCGAGCACGCGGGCACCGATCCGGTCGCTGGTGATCAGGCCGAGGAACAGCTGGGCCGCCCGGTCAGCGGAGAGCCGCAGCGCCGCGGCGTCGGGGCGCAGGAGATCGCCGAGTGCCCGGTGCAGGGCCCGGACCATCTCGCCCCGATCGACGGGCCGGTCCGCTGTCCGGGCGCCCTCCGCGCTCGGGGGCCCACAGCCGGCACCGCGCACCGCGTGGCCGACCGCCATGGCCTGCTCCCAGTGCTCGCCCATCGCCTCGGCCGCCCGGTCGAGCCGGTCCCGCAGCGGACTGTCCGGCGGGATCGCGCCCAGCCGCCGGATCACCTCCGCCGGATCGAAGGCGGTGTGCATGCAGGCACGCAACAAGGCGTGCTTGTCGGCGAACGCCCGGAAGACCGTGCCCTCGGCGATACCCGCCGCTCGGGCGATCTGGCCGGTGGTCACGCCCGAGCCGTGCTCGAGCAGCAGTGGAACCGTGGCCTCCACGATCGCCGCACGGCGCTCGTCGACGCCCATCGCGCTGGCCCGCCTGCGCGGGACCGGATCCGGACTCATACCCGGCACGGTACGGAGTGAGTACTCACTCCGTCAATGAGTGAGTACTCACTCGCTTGCATCCCCCGCCCGCACCACCACCGATGCCGAGTTCGTCACCACCCACCGGGCTCAGGGCCGAACACGCGGTTCACAGCGCGGCGGTCAGTTCCAGATGCACCCCGTCGGGGTCACTGAACGACAGGATCGCGATCCCGAAACCGGGCAGGTCGAGCACCTCACCATGCGGTACACCCAGCTTCTCCAGCGAGTCCCTGGCAGCCACGAGCGCGTCCCGCGACGCGACGGTGAAGCTGAGGTGGTCCAGGCCCACCCGCTCGGAGACGAACCGGTCCTCACCCGGCGCGACCGGGCGCAGGCCGAACAGGATCCCGTTGGCCTGGAACACCACACCGCCGTAGAGCTGCGCCGGATCTTCACGCACCGCGGGGTCGTCCGCGCTGCCCGGTGACTCCGCAGCGATCTCGAAGCCGAGCACATCGCTGTAGAACGCCCGGGAACGCGCGAGGTCGGTCACGGTCAACCGGACGTGGTGGATGCCGGTGGTGTCGATGAGTCCCATCAGCGAATTATGGACGGAGACACCGGGTACGACTCCACCCGACCCGGTGAGAGATCGCGCATCCGGGCCGTCGAACGCGGACGAGAGCCGCGCTGTGGACGGGCTCAGCGCAGCAGCGCCCGCGCCATCACGAGCCGCTGGATCTGGTTGGTGCCCTCGTAGATCTGGGTGGTTGACGGGCATCACCCCGTATCTCCCCGCTGACCTGCGGATTTCCTCCGAAGTGTCACAC
>JBKJPD010000381.1:0-7142 GCA_046595345.1 Pseudonocardia sp. | reverse complement strand
CCAACGCTGCGATGGGGCTGCGCTCGCTGCGCGTGAGCGTGACGTGGGCGAACAGCGGGTGGCCCTTCAGCTTCTCGATCACCGCTGCCACGCCGTCGTGGCGGCCGACACGCAGGTTGTCGCGCTGCGCCACGTCGTGGGTGAGCACCACCCGTGACGCCGTACCGAGCCGCGAGAGCACGGTCAGGAGCACGTTGCGCTCCAGCGACTGCGCCTCGTCGACGATCACGAACGAGTCGTGCAGCGACCGCCCGCGGATGTGGGTGAGGGGGAGCACCTCCAGCATCCCCCGCTCGACCACCTCGTTGATGGTGTCCTCGCTGACCAGCGCGCCGAGGGTGTCGAAGACGGCCTGCGCCCACGGCGCCATCTTCTCGCTCTCGCTGCCCGGCAGGTACCCAAGTTCCTGCCCGCCCACGGCGTAGAGGGGCCGGAAGACCACGACTTTGCGGTGCTGCTGGCGCTCCAGCACCGCCTCCAGCCCGGCACACAGCGCGAGCGCCGACTTCCCGGTACCGGCCCGGCCACCGAGGGAGACGATGCCGATCTCCGGGTCGAGCAGCAGGTCCAGGGCCACCCGCTGCTCGGCGGAGCGCCCGTGCAGGCCGAACGCCTCACGGTCGCCGCGGATCAGGCGGATCCGCTTGTCCGCCGTGACCCGGCCCAGAGCAGCCGATCCGCCGCCGAGCAGTCGCAACCCCGTGTTGCACGGCAGGTCGCGGGCGTCGTCGTGGTCGATCGACCCATCCCGGAACAGCGCGTCGACATCGTCCGTCGTCACCTCCACGTCGGCCATGCCGGTCCAGCCCGACGGCACCACGTCGAGTGCGCGGTACTCATCAGCGGTCAACCCGACCGCGGCGGCCTTGACCCGCAGCGGCATGTCCTTCGTGACGAGGATGACCTCGCCGCGGCCTTCGGACCTGCGCTCGGCGGCGAGGTTGAGGGCGCAGGCGAGGATGCGGCTGTCGTTGGAGTCCGTGCGGAAGCCCGCGGGGAGCACCTCCGGGTCGGTGTGGTTGAGCTCGACGTGCAGCGTTCCACCGGAATCCCCGATCGGGACCGGTGCGTCGAGGCGGCCGTGTTCGATGCGCAGTTCGTCGAGCGTGCGCAGCGCCGTGCGCGCGAACCACCCCAGTTCGGGATGGTGCCGCTTGCCCTCGAGTTCGGAGATCACCACCAAGGGAAGGACGACCTCGTGCTCGTCGAACCGGGTCAGGGACCACGGGTCGGACAGGAGAACGGAGGTGTCGAGCACGTAGCAGCGTGTTGATACCGAGACGGGGGCGGTACGACGATCAGTCACGGATGCTCCCTCGTGGGCGCGGCACCGCGCCCACTCTCTGGTGGGCCGGCCGGCCCTGGTTCGGACGCACGCGACGGGATCGCCACACACGCCCACGAGGGCCGGATACCGGCCCCCTCGGGTGCTAACACCACGACCAGGGCCTCCCCGAGCGGTCCGCATCGGGTACGAACCGCCACGGCTAACGCTACCGGCGGTCACCCGGGTGCGGTCAACAGCTACACGTCGTCAAGTCGCTTGCCCGCACCGAGAATTAACAGAACGGACTACCACTTATCGCTTGATATACACCGCCTGTCGTCACTTGTGAGCTTCGCGTGACCCGTTCGGTGGCCGACCGTACGGACGTCGCCTCGGCCCGAACCGCCCACGGTGTCAGGGGCTCGTCGAGCAGTCGGGCGAACCGCTCCGGGCGCGGATCAGGCTCCCACCACCGGTTCAGTAGCGCAGATCCCTCGATGTAGGCCGTGGTGTAGGACCGCCACACCGGGTGCCTCAGGAACCGGAGCACCTGGCCCGCCCGCACGTCGTCGACGAGCGTCCAGCGCCGGAGATGGGCGAGCACCGCATCGGCCGGGGCGCGACGGTCGTACAGCAGCAGGGCCGCGTCCTGGCGGGCCCGCGCCAGCACCGAGGTGGCGGCGTCCACCCGCTCGGCGAGCTCCCCGTCGAAGGACAACCCGACCCCGGCCAGCACCTCGGCGGACCACCGTCCCCAGCCCGGCCCGACGATCACCTGCAGCCCCAGCTCGGCCGCACCCTCAGCCACCAGGCACTGGGGAGTAGTGGCGAGAACCACTGCGTGCTCGTCCCACCCGCGAGCGAGCAGCCCGGCCTCCTTGCGGCACCGCTCGGTGTGATGGCCGGGATAGGCCTCGTGCGCGAGGAGTTGTGGAAGCTGTGCGCGACGCAACCGCGCCCCCGCGTTGAGGGTGATCCGCGACCGGAACCCGCCGTCGTAGTGGTGCAGCGCGCTCCACGGGGCGTCGTCGACGATCCGATAGGTCACCGACTCGGGCCCGACGAGGAGCAGCCTCTCCAGCGTCCGCGCCCGCAGTGCCTCGGACAGGGCGTGGGCGGCAGCGCCGAGTCGCTCCCGCGGGATCTCGTCGCCCCGCCGATAGGCCGCCATCCGCTCGGGGAGGGCTCCGGCGCCCGGGAGCACGGCGTCGAGCTCCCGGTGCGCCGCGCGGTAGGCATCCTCGGAGCCGAGGGCGATGCGGACACCGAACGCCGCGGCCACCTCGTCGACGAAGGGGACAGCCTGCCCTGCGAGGCGCCGCGCGGCCCATTCACAGGCGACGAGCTGGCCCCGCAGAAAGCTCGCGCGACCCTCCCCGAGGTCTCCGGGCAGGGCTTTCTCCAGCATCCCGGCAGCCCGGACGAGATCGGACGGCACCGGCTGTGGCTCCCGTCGCACCTGCTCACACAGATCCGCGGCGTCCCCGACGACGTCGACGATCCCGGGCAGCAGCCGATCCAGCCGAAACGCGATCCGCAGGTACTCCCGAACGACGTCCGCGGCCCGCACCGGTACACGGTACCCATGACCTGCGGGTCCAGCCCTGAACGGGCACGGTACTGAACAGGAAAGGATACGCACGCATCCGAGTGATTCATGATCACGCAACGTTCGGATTCGTCGTCGATCCGGGTTAACCCTGAGCCTCGACCGACCCCCAAAAGGAAGCGTAACTAAACGCTCCGTGGTTTTTTACCCGATAGTGTTGGCTGATTTGGCCATTCGCCGTCGGCGCGCTATCTTTTGCGTAACCAGCGAGGGCTCCCCAGCCATACGCTGGCACTGAATGGACACGGTTTCGACCGGATCCGCATGAACCAAACAGGAGATGACTGTGCTGAAGAAGGCTGGAATTGTCGTGGCCGCGGCCGCCGCCGGACTGCTGGCCCTGAGCCCCCTCGCCTTCGCCGGCGACAAGGGTGGCAACGACCACGGCGCCCACGAAAAGGGTGGCTCGAACTCCTCCGTCGAGGAGAACTCGAACCGCGCCACCGGCGACCAGAACGTCGGCCTCGTGAACGTCGCCAGGACCAACGTCAACACCCCGATCCAGGCGTGCAACAATGACGTCCCGATTCTCAGCGACTTCTATGGTGCACTGACCCTGACCGAGAAGGCCGAGGTCTCCCGCACCCAGGGGGATGACAACCGCGCCTGCACCCAGGACGCCCCCACCGGCGACCCGCTGACCCAGACCATTCACGACTGAGCTACGCCAAGTCAGGGTGATATGGCGCCGGACCTTCGGGTTCGGCGCCATCGCCGCGTTCGGGGCCATCGCCGCGTTCGGGGCCGGAACATCCAGGCCCAGCAGATCTGGTCGGCCCGTCAGGAACCGAAGCGCCGGTGCCGCGCCGCATAGTCACGCAGCGCGCGCAGGAAATCGACCTTCCGAAACTCCGGCCAGTACGCCTCGCAGAACCAGAACTCCGAGTTCGCCGACTGCCAGAGCAGGAATCCCGACAGCCGCTGCTCCCCCGATGTACGGATCACCAGGTCTGGATCGGGTTGACCGGACGTATAGAGATGTGCCGCGATGTGGTCCACGTCGAGCACCTCGGCCAGTTCCTCGATCGAGGTCCCGGATTCGGCGTGCTGCAACAGCAGTTTGCGCACGGCGTCGGCGATCTCCTGCCGGCCGCCGTAGCCGACCGCCACGTTGAGCTCCAGCCCCGGACGTCCGACCGTCCGCGACGCAGCAGCAGCCAGCCGTTGCGCGATCGGGGACGGGAGCCGCTCCAGCGCCCCGACGACCCGTAGCCTCCACCGCGCCGCGGGGCCGCTGAGCTCGTCGACGACATCCGCGATGATCTCCAGGAGCGGCTCGAGCTCGTCGGCGGGCCTGCTCAGGTTGTCGGTGGAGAGCAGGAACAGGGTGACGACCTGCACCCCGGCCTCGTCGCACCAGCCCAGGAGATCGGCGATCTTCGCCGCGCCGGCACGGTGCCCGTCGTTCACGTCGATGAATCCCGCATCGCGCGCCCAGCGGCGGTTGCCATCGAGCATCAGGGCGACATGACGGGGACGCTCCGAGACACCACTCAGCTCACGGCCGAGCCTGCGCTCATACATCGAGTACAACAGGTTGCGCACAGCCATGACCCGTCACCTTACGCCGTAGGGATTCACACCTGCGGCGCGCCCGGTCGGGTGCGGTGCCGTAATCTGGGCGCCGTGACTTCCGCGACGGTCCCCTCCCCCCGCGCGGGTCCGCCACTGGTCAAGCCGCGAATGCGGGGCTGGCTGCACTTCTGGTCGTTCGCCGTCTCGATCGCCGCCTGCGCCACCCTGATCGCGGTGTCGGCGGCGCTCGTCGGCGGCGGCGCCGCGCTGGCCACGTCGGTCTACAGCGTCACGATCCTGGGCCTGTTCGGTACGAGCGCGCTCTACCACCGGCGCACGTGGCCTACCGAACGCAGCCGGGGCGTCATGAAACGCCTCGACCACTCCATGATCTTTCTGTTCATCGCCGGCACCTACACACCGGTCGCGGCGCTGGCGATGGAACCGGGCACCGCACGGTGGGTGCTCCTCATCGTCTGGGCCGGTGCGCTGGGAGGCGTGGTCCTGAAGATGGTGTGGCCGCACGCCCCGTCGTGGGTGGGCGTCCCGATCTATCTCGCACTCGGCTACGTCGCCGTCTTCGTGTTGCCCGACCTGCTCAGGAACGGCGGGGTCGCCGCGCTGGTCCTGCTACTCACCGGAGGCCTGTTCTACACCGTCGGTGCGGGGTTCTACGCGACGCGCTGGCCCAATCCGTGGCCGCGCACATTCGGCTTCCACGAGTTCTTCCATGCCGCCACGGTGCTTGCCGCGATCTGCCACCACATCGCGATCTGGCTCATCCTGTTCTAGAAACAGCGCGTTCCAGAACCGCGCGTTCCAGAACCGCGCCTTTCAGAAACCGCACCTTTCAGGAACCGTCGCTGGTAGGACCCTTCGCCCGCAGTTCGTCCACCTTCGCCATCGCCTCGCGCAGGTCGCCGAGCCAGTCGTCGGCGTGCTCCCCGACCAGGCGTACGGCCCAGGCCAGTGCGTCGGACCGGGAGCGGGCGACGCCCGAGTCCACGAGCGTGTCCAGCACGATCCGCTCGGGCTGGCGCAGCCGCGTCATCACCGGCACCGACGCCACGGTGAACAGCTCCACCGTCTCGCCGATCCGCGCGCCCCAGGCGATCTTGCGCTGGTAGCGGTGCTCGGCCTGGCGTGCGATCTCGATGCGCTCGTCGCGGGTGGTCTCGCGGAATCGCGAGATCCGGCCCGCCACCGCGGCCGCCAGATCCGCCAGGCTCGCCTCGGTGTCGGAGAACTCGCCCTCGACCGGGGACAGCTCACCGACGATCAGGATCTCCTCCCGGTCCACCGTCACTCGGGGGGCGCCGGTGAACCAGCCGTCGGGCAGCCGGCCGTGCAGCCACGCCGTCGCGTCCTCGGTGTCGGGCAGATCGGCCTGCTGCCAGCCCCCGCGCCCTGGGCCGCGCCCGCCGCGTCCACCGGCGCCGGGCCATCCACGGTGCATCCGTCCGGACATCTCGTACCTCCACAAGTCGTGTGATTACGAGATTACACCTTGATATGGCGCCTCGATGCCGCTTCGGCCCGGCGAACCCGGCTCGTCAGGGGCGCAGGCCCAGGACCGCCGTGAGTTCCTCGGGCGTCGTGACCGGGCGGTCACAGACGAACCCGCGGCAGACGTACGCGGCCGGCCCGCCACCAACCAGCGGGCGGCCGGCCAGCAGGGGCACACCGGACGCGTCCGGCTCTCCCGCGACCACGACCGTGCCGCCGGGCGCGATGTGTCGGGCGTGGGCGAGCAATGCGTCGCGGGCGCGGGCGGCGCCGACGATGGCGACCTGCAGCGGGCCCCGCGCCATCGCCTCCGCCACCGTGAGCCAGTGCCCGGCGAACCGCGGGTGCTTCTCGGCCAGGGTGCCCGCCCCGCGTAGGGCAGCCTCGGCCGCATCCCGGTACCTCCCACCGTCGGCCGCGAGTACCGACGCCGTGAGCAGCGCCGACGCGAGCGCCGAGCTGCCGCACGGCGTGGCGTTGTCGGTCACCCCGCGGGGCCGGTGCAGCAGCACTTCGGCGTCGTCGGCGGTATCGAAGAACGCGCCTGCATCGCCGGGAACGGCGAAGTGTTCCAGCGTGACGTCGAGCAGATCCGTGGCGGCGCTGAGCCAGCGCGGCGATCCGGTGGCCTGGTGCAGTGCCAGCAACCCGTCGGCGAGGCACGCATGATCGTCCAGCACCCCCGCGGCGGCACCGACGCGCCCGTCGCGCGACGACCGGCGCAACCGGCCGTCCACGACGTGCAGGTGCAGCAGCAGATCCGCGGTATCGACGGCCGCGGCCACCCATTCCGGGCGCCCCAGCGCGGCGCCGCCCTCGGCGAGGGCCTGGATCGCCATCCCGTTCCATGCCGTGACGACCTTGTCGTCACGGGCGGGCTGCGGCCGGGTATCCCGGGCCGACAGCAACGCGGCGCGCACCCGCTCCCAGCGCTCGGTCTCCTCCGCGGGGGGGTCGGCCAGCAGTTGCAGCGTCGACGAGCCGTGTTCGAACGTCCCGGTGGGGGTGACGGCCAGCAGCGACGCCGCCCACGTGCCGTCGTCGTCGCCGAGCACCTCGCGCAGCTGCGACCGCGTCCAGGCGTAGGTCAGGCCCTCGACGCCGTCGGTGTCCGCGTCCAGAGCAGAGGCGAACCCACCCTCAGGGGTGAGCAGGTCCTGCAGCAGGAAGTCCGCTGTCTCCAGGGCGATCCGCCGCGCGAAGGGGCTCTGGGTGGCGCGGTACCAGTGCACGTAGACCCGGAGG
>JBKJPD010000530.1:0-2847 GCA_046595345.1 Pseudonocardia sp. | reverse complement strand
CTCGCCATCGAGCTGTTCGAGAGCTACCTGGAGAAGGCATGACCACGTCCCGAGAGCCGTCGACACAGCGCCTCGCGCCGTCTCTGCGCACCGAGGCCCTGGAACAGCTCCTCACCGAACGTGGGCTCGTCGATCCCTCGGTGATGGACAAGTTCATCGGCAACTACGAGACGAACGTGGGCCCGCTCAACGGGGCCAAGGTCGTCGCCAAGGCCTGGACCGACGCCGGGTACAAGGCCCGGCTGCTCGCCGACGGCACCGCCGCGATCAAGGAGCTCGGCTTCGCAGGCCCGCAGGGCGAGCACATGGTGGTCGTGGAGAACACTGCGAGCACCCACAACGTCACCGTGTGCACGCTGTGCTCCTGCTACCCGTGGCCGGTCCTCGGGCTGCCGCCGGCGTGGTACAAGGACCCGGCCTATCGGGCGCGCGTCGTCCGGGAGCCCCGCAAGGTGCTCTCGGAAATGGGTCTCGACCTCGCCGAGTCCACGGAGATCGTCGTGCGTGACTCCAGCAGCGAGGTGCGGTGGCTGGTGCTCCCCGAGCGCCCCGCCGGCACCGAGGGCCTGTCGGAGGAGGAGCTGATCCCGCTCATCACCCGTGACGCGATGGTCGGGGTGGCGAAGGTCGCCGCGCCCGGAGGGCACGAATCGACGCCGGCGCCGTGACCCTCGCCGTCGCAGGCCCGGCCGCTCCCCCGCGCGACAACGGGGAGCTGGTGTTCGCCGAGCCGTGGGAGAGCCGGGCCTTCGGCATGGCGGTCACGCTGCACGATTCCGGAGCGTTCACGTGGGACCAGTTCCAGGCCGCGCTGATCGCCCGCATCGCCGCCTGGGAGGCCGGGCATCCCGTCGACGAGTGCTGGAGCTACTACCGCTGCTGGCTTGACGCCCTGGTGGACGTTCTCGCGGGCGACGGCACCGTGTTCGCCGACGAGATCGACGACCGCGCCCGCCAGTTGGCGATGCGCCCATCCGGCCACGACCACGAGCACGGCGACCACGACCACTGATGCCCCGCGGGCCGGTACGTCCCGGCGCCCGAGTCACTCGTTCTGGTTGCCCTCGGGACGACTCGCCGGAGTTCTCCGAGCTCGCGGACCCGGCCTGCAGGAAGTCCCGGGTGGACCGCACCCGGCGGCGCGGGCCTCGGGCCCGGGTGACGGGCGGTCAGGTGGTCGGGGTCGGCGCGTCCAGGTGCGCATAGATCTCCTGGTGACGCTGCGCGCTCGCCTCCCACGTGAAGCGTGGGAGGACCGCCCGCGCACCGGCGCGCAACCGCGCGCGCAGGGCACCGTCGGTGACCAACCGCCGCATCGCCGCGGCCAGCGCCACGTCGTCGGCGACGGGCGGCAGCAGCGCGCTCTCCCCGTCGACGAGGTACTCCCCGAACACCGGGAGGTCGCTCGCCACCACCGGCAGCCCGGCGTTCATCGCCTCGAGCACGACCAGCCCGAAGCCCTCCTTCAGCGACGGGAACGCGAACGCGTCGGCGGTGGCGTACCAGCCGCCGAGCTCCGCCTCGGTCACGGTGCCGAGCAGCACGACATCGCCGTGCGGATCGTCGGCGGAACCCATGTCAGCGCGACCGAGGGTCAACCCGAGCCCCGGGAGCGAGGCCAGCGCCGCGTCCCGATAGGCCGTGTAGTCCTGGAACGAGTGCCCGCCGATGATCGCGAGCACCGGCGGCGGGTCCATCTCCCGCTTGAGCCGGGCCAGCGCCTGGAACGCGTGCACGGTGCCCTTGCGCGGCTCCACGCCGCCCACGGCCAGGAACAAGAAGCGCCCGCTCGCCCCGATGCGGGCCCGCAGCTCCTCGCCGACCGTGCACGGCACAGGGGCGAACCGGTCGAGATCCACGCCGTTGGGCACGACGTCGGCGCGCACGCCGTACTCGTCGCGCAGGATGCCACGCCATTGCTCGCTGACGACGAGCACACGGTCCGGTTCGGCGATGGCTCTGCGCTGGCAGTCGATCAGGGCCTGGGTGGTGAAGTCGTCGACGTGATGCACGGTGCGCACGACGGTGACCCGGCGCCCGGCGTCGCGCACCCGCGCCGCGGCGCGGGCGGCGATGCAGTCCTGGGCGTGCAGGATGTCCAGGTCGAGCCGGTCGGCGAGGCCGGCGAGGCCGTCGGAGAGCGTGTCGATCGCGGCGAACACCCTGTCGTCGAGCGTCGTGCCGGCCTTGGTGGGCGACGGGAGCACGGTGTGCGGAACATCGGTGGGCCGGAACAGCCCGGCTGAGGGATCCCCGAGCGCGACGAGGTGCACCGGGTGCCCGGCGCGGTGCAGCGCCTCGGCGAGGCTCAGGGTGTGCACGAACCCGCCGCGGGGCTTCGTGGAGTGTGTGACGAGCGCGACCGTCTTGAACCCTCCTGTACTCACAGGGCCGTCCCCGCCAGTTCGGGTCTGCGCGCGGCGATGGCCGCCGCGGCGAGCGAGGCCCGCGCGGCCGTCTCCGTGACCACGCACCCGGCGTCGGTGAACGCGCGGCGCTGCCTCTCCAGGCCCTGCGGGTCACCCTCGGTACCCAGGACGTAGACGACGACGCGCGGGCCGCCGCGGGTAACGCCCGCGGAGCGCGCATCAGCACTCCCGGCGGTGATCTCGGCGCAGACCCCGGCCAGCTCGGCCGCCGGGTCCGGGTGTGCGCCGTGGCCGAGCACGACGTCGAGGATGATCGCCGCCACGTCGGGCTCGGCGCCCGCCGCCCGGAGCAGTTCGATGCGCGCCTCGGGGTCGATCATCGGGTGCGGGCGGCCCTTCGTGTACTCCTCTTCGCCCAGGTCGAGGCAGGTGTGGGAGCCACCGGGTGCGGGGAGCCCGTGGCTCTTGTCGATCGGGG
>JBKJPD010000230.1:0-4852 GCA_046595345.1 Pseudonocardia sp. | reverse complement strand
CGCCATGAAGACCGGCTGTGCGCTGCCGATGGGCCCGTTCGAGCTGCTCGACGTCGTCGGGCTCGACGTGTCGCTTGCGATTGAGCGGTCGCTCTACCTGGAGTTCCGGGAGGCCGGTTTCGCCCCGGCACCGCTCCTGGAGCACCTCGTGAAGGCCGGTCGGCTCGGCCGCAAGACCGGTCACGGTTTCCGGGACTACGCGGCGAGGTAGTTGGTCATGCCCCGATCCTCCCGGCCTCCGCGGGCGCCGCACGTCCCGTTGCGGTCGGCGGGATACACCCGGGCCGAGAGCGGTCCCGACGGCGAGTGGGTGGTGCGCAGCGTGCCCGGCTCGGCCGGGGCACTCAAGACCTACCGCTGTCCGGGCTGTGACCAGCCGGTCTCGGCCGGGACGCCGCACGTGGTGGCGTGGCCCGCGGGCGATTACGGCTCGGTGGAGGACCGGCGGCACTGGCACGCTTCGTGCTGGAACGCCCGTGGGCGCAGGCGCCCCGGCGGGCGTCGCTGAGCCTGCCGCACCTGCGGGATCGCTACGGTCGAGCCGTCAGTGAGGCAGGACCTCGGCTATGGTCTGGTTGTCCCGGCGAGGCGGCGACGGACTGAATTCGCCGCCACCGCTGCCGGTCGCTTCACCATCGGGGGGCCCTGCCGGCCCGATCTGCGCGGTCGGGTTGTCGGTGCCCGCGTCCGCGGGCGCACCTACGTGCGGCGTGGAAGCCGAGCCGCCCGGCTCGTCGAGTTCTTCGGGCACCGGCTCGAGTGCGCCGAGGCTGCGTTCGAGCGCGGCCCGGGTGCTGCCGAGTTGCTCGACGACACGGCGCCGTATCGCGGTGAGCTCCACGATCTGCCGCTCGGCGGCGCCCACGATCCCGCGGGCCTGCTCCTGCGCGTCCACGACGGTGGCGCGGGCCGTAGCGGCGGCCGACTCTCGCAGCTTCTCGACCTCGCTGCGGCTGCTCAGCCGCTCGAGGTCCATCGCGGCGAGCGCGTCGGAGCGGCGCTGGTTCATCGCGAGAAGGAAGTCTTCCTCGACCAGCGCACGCCGCGCCTCCGACTCCGCCCAGGCCTGCGTCCGGTCCTGCTCGCCCTGCGCCGCGGCTGCGGCGAACTCCGCGGTAGCCCCCCGGCGCTCCTGCGCGATGGCGCCGCGTTGCCGGTGGCGATCCTGCACTGCTTGTTCGGTGTCGGCGCGCAGGCCGCTCTGAACCTCATCGGCATCGGCCTGCGCGGCGGCGGTGATCCGGGCGGCCCGCTGCTCGGCCTCACCCACCCGCCGGACGGCCTCGGCCTCGGCGCGCCCGATCATCTCCGCGACCTCGCCCTCGGCGCGCCCGATCATCTCCGCGACCTCGGCCTCGGCGAGCCGCAGCATCGACCGCATGCGCTCGCTCATGCCGTGCACGTTCTGCGGCGGGCTCACGAGCGTGCGGACCTGCGCACGCAGCCGCTCGGTCCGGGCCCGCGCCTCGTCCAGTTCGCGCGCCAACTGGTCGGCCTGGTCGGCCGCCGCCTCCCGATCGTGGACGAGGATGCGGGCATGGGTATCCAGCCGGCGCAGGTGTTCCTCGACCTGGGCCTGGTCATAGCCCCGGCGGACGACCTCGAAGCCGGTGTCGGGCAGTGGCACAAGAGGATCTCCGACCATCCGAACACCGTACCGGGCATGCCCCCGACAATGGTCGTGGAGAACCTTCGGTGGTGGGCAGCCTCACCCGGCCTGCGGGGTCGGCCTCAGACCCCGCGGAAGCGGTTGATGGCGCCGAGATGCTTCGCGCGCTTCTCGTGGTCGGTCACGCCGAGGCCCTCCTGCGGGGCGAGTGCGAGCACGCCGACCTTGCCCTGATGGCTGTTGGAGTGCACGTCCATCGCCGCCTGTCCGGTCTCGGCCAGCGGGTAGACCCGCGACAGCGTCGGGTGGATGAGGCCCTTGGCGATCAGCCGGTTGGCCTCGAACGACTCGCGGTAGTTCGCGAAGTGCGAGCCGACGATCCGCTTGAGGTTCATCCACAGGTAGCGGTTGTCGAACGTGTGCTCGTAGCCGGACGTCGACGCGCACGTCACGATCGTGCCGCCCTTGCGCGCGACGTAGACGCTGGCACCGAAGGTCTCGCGACCCGGGTGCTCGAACACGATGTCGGGATCGTCGCCGCCGGTGAGTTCGCGGATCTTCGCGCCGAGGCGCTTCCACTCCTTGGGGTCCTGGTGGTGCTCGTCGCGCCAGAACTTGTAGCCCTCCGCGCTGCGGTCGATGATCAGCTCGGCACCCATCTTCCGGCAGAGCTCGGCCTTCTCGGGCGAGGAGACCACGCAGATCGGGGTACCGCCGCCGTTGAGCGCGAACTGGGTGGCGTAGGAGCCCAGCCCACCCGAGGCGCCCCAGATGAGTACGGTGTCGCCCTGCTTCATGCCTGCGCCGTTGCGCGAGACCAGTTGGCGGTAGGCGGTGGAGTTCACCAGCCCGGGCGCGGCGGCCTCCTCCCATGTGAGGTGCGCGGGCTTGGGCATGAGCTGGTTGGACTTCACCAGCGCCAGCTGCGCGAGGCCGCCGAAGTTGGTCTCGAAGCCCCAGATGCGCTGCTCAGGGTCCATCATCGTGTCGCCGTGGCCGTCGGGGCTCTCCAGCTCCACCGACAGGCAATGCGCGACGACCTGGTCGCCTGCCTTCCACGCGTTGACGCCCGGCCCGGTGCGCAGCACGACGCCCGCCAGGTCGGACCCGACGACGTGGTACGGCAGGTCGTGACGCGCGGTCAACGGCGATAGGCGCCCGTAGCGCTTGAGGAAGCTGAAGGTGGACACCGGCTCGAAGATCGAGGTCCACACGGTGTTGTAGTTGATGGCGCTGGCCATCACCGCGACGATCGCCTCGCCGGGGCCGAGTTCCGGGGTGGGGACGTCGTCGAGGTGCAGGCTTTTGCGCGGGTCCTTTTCGCGGGAGGGGATGCCGACGAACATCTCGGCCTCGTCCGCATGCACGGTGACTCCGCGGTAATGGTCGGGCACGTCGAGCCCGCCGAGCGCTTCGAACTGCCCGGCGAGGATCGCGTCGAGGATCTCCTGCACTGCGTGGCCTCCGATTACTCGACTCGCGATTGCTTGGTATCCCGATAGTTACTGCGCGGTATCGTACCCGGGACCTCCCGAGCGGACCGACTTCATCCCACCGGAGTGGCGATAGCCACTGTGCGACGGGTCTCGGCGAGCCCTCAGTGGACGGTCGCCGCAGGCTCCACGAGTTCGATCAGCACGCCACCTGCGTCCTTCGGATGCACGAAGTTGATGCGGGAGTCTGCGGTGCCCCGGCGCGGCTCGTCGTAGAGGAGTCGCACGCCCTTGTCGCGCAGCGCCGCGCAGGTGGCGTCGATGTCGGCGACGCGGTAGGCCATCTGCTGGATGCCGGGCCCGTTGCGGTCGAGGAACTTCCCGATCGGCGAATCGGGCCGCAGCGGCGCGAGGAGCTGGATCGCCGCACCGGAGTCGCCGGGCGCTGACAGCATCGCCTCCCGGACCCCCTGCTCCTCGTTGGTCTCGGTGTGGGTGGCGACAAGGCCGAATGTCGAGCCGTACCAGGCGATGGCCTCGTCGAGATCCGCGACCGCGATGCCGACGTGGTCGATCCCGACGACGGTATGTTGACTCCGACCATGCTCTGCCATTCCAGGAATGTAGCCCGCGCAGCAGGAGTCGTCGTAGGGGCGATGCAGTTCGCTTGTGCGCCGCATCACGGGTCGAGCTGGTCTCACGCGGCGGGCTGGGCGGTACCGTCGCCGAAATCCCTCGCCACCGACGTCGCAGGAGGAACACCGTGTCCGGATCGGTCATCGTGGCAGGAGCTCGCACCCCGATGGGTCGGCTGCTGGGCTCTCTCAAGGGGATGTCCGGGGCGCAGCTCGGAGGCGTGGCCATCAAGGCAGCGCTGGAACGGGCCGGCGTGGCGCCGGAGCAGGTCCAGTACGTGATCATGGGCCAGGTGCTGACAGCCGGTGCCGGCCAGATCCCGGCCCGGCAGGCCGCCGCGGCCGCCGGAATACCGATGGACGTGCCCGCCCTGACGATCAACAAGGTCTGCCTGTCCGGGGTGGCCGCGATCGCGCTTGCCGACCAGCTCATCCGTGCAGGCGAGTTCGACATCGTCGTGGCCGGCGGCCAGGAGTCGATGACCCAGGCGCCGCACCTGCTGGCCAAGTCCCGTGAGGGCTTCAAGTTCGGCGACGTCAGCATGCAGGACCACATGGCCTACGACGGGCTGTTCTGTGCGTTCGACCAGGTGGCGATGGGTGCGTCCACCGAAAAGTTCAACGAGCGGTACGGCCTGACCCGCGCCGAGCAGGACGAGTTCTCCGCACGTTCACACCAGCGTGCCGCCCTCGCGGCCAAGAACGGCGTGTTCGAGGAGGAGATCGCGCCGGTCTTCATCCCGCAGCGCAAGGGCGACCCGATCGAGTTCGCCACTGACGAGGGCATCCGCGCCGACACCACGGCGGAGAGCCTGGGCCGCCTGCGTCCCGCGTTCGCCGCCGATGGCACCATCACCGCAGGTTCGGCGTCCCAGATCTCCGATGGGGCGGCTGCGGTGGTGGTCATGAGCAAGGCGAAGGCCGAGGAGCTGGGTCTCACCTGGCTCGCCGAGATCGGCGCCCACGGAGTCGTGGCCGGGCCGGACGCCAGCCTGCACGAGCAGCCTGCCAACGCCATCGCCAAGGCGTGCGCGAAGGAGGGCATCGAGCCCGCCGACCTTGTCCTGGTCGATACCGAGCTTGCGGGTGGACACGATGCCGACCGCGGCGAACGCCTCGTTGATCTCCACCAGGTCGAGGTCGGCGGGCTCGATGCCCTCCTTCGCGCACGCCTT
>JBKJPD010000168.1:0-3651 GCA_046595345.1 Pseudonocardia sp. | reverse complement strand
CGATTCTCCCGGGGAGGCGAGCCGCGGACGCACCGCGGCCAGCGCCGGATCGGCGAACAGCGACTCGACCTGTTCCCGACTGACGACCAGATGGTGCTGGTGGTAACCGGTAGAGGGACCGAACTCGATGGAGTGGACCTCGTGTACGAGTCGCCGCAGTACTGTCACCAGCGCCTCCGTTCGGACACCCGGCGTCAGTCACCGGCATCGGCTCCGGCAGATCGTAACCCGGCGGCCTGCTGTGATCGGGCCAGTTGCACAGACACGATCGGGGCGTCCCGGAACAGCCATCCACGGTGGTGGCAGTCGTTCCTGCGCCGCTTCGATCTCGAGCACACCTTCCGGTTGTTCAAGCAGACCCTGGGCTGGACGGTTCCGAAGATCCGCACCCCGCAGGCGGCGGACCGCGCAGCGGCAGCCCTCGACGGGTCACGCGGGCTCGTCGTCCGCCTGGTCCGTGTCGGCGAGTTCTGATGCCGTCGAGTCACCGCACCAGCCGCAAACGGATCGGCTTCCGGGACGGTCGGCCGCTACCCGGCGGAGGCATGCACACCCGAACTCGCGATTGCTTCCGGGAGTCAGATCGAGACGTCATGGGCACGTCGCAGGTCCGACGCTATGGCATGGATCCCGGGGAGGCGACCTTGGCGAGCAGATCGCGCAGCGTGGCTCGTTCGGCATCAGAGAGCCCCGCCATCGCCGGAGAGCTCCGCACGGCGGCCTCCAGATCGGCCCGGACGCGCACCCCTGCCGGGGTGAGGGTGAGGGTCTTGACCCGACGGTCCTGCCGGTCCTCATCGCGGCGAACCAGCCCGCGCGCCTGCAACCGGTCCGCGAGACCGGTGACGTTGGAGGCGTCGCAGCGCAGCCGCTGCGCGATCGCCCGCATCGACGCCGGCCGATGCAGCTCGAGCAGAGCCCTGGCCTGGGGCGGGGTCAGCTCGACCCGGCGGGCTGCAGCCTCGAAGACGTGACGGGTCTGCTCGGCGACCGCGAAGAGCAGGCCCGCGATCTCGTGCGCGTCATCGAGGCTGCCCGGCTCGTCCGCTGCAGTGATCACCCACCCGACAATACTGGCCTACCTCAATGCTTGACAACACCAAGCAATACGCGCACGCTCGGAATCCGTCAGCTTGAGCACATCAACCATCGAGGGCGGTAACTATGTCCGGGACTGACACGATCCGCCCTCGACGCATCTGGACCGCAGGACTCGCAGCGACCGGCGCCGCCGTCGTCGCCGATCTCGCGGTGCACACCGCCGGGACCGGCGCCGGTGTGGACTTCACGGTCCACCCCGACGGCTCCACCATGGAGGTCGGGGCCGGGATGATCGCCGCATTCGCCGCCGTCGCGATGCTGCTCGGCACCGTACTGGCCCGCCTGCTCGCCCGCCGGGGCCGCCACGGGCTCCGCGCCGCGCAGGTCATCGGCGCCGTGATCGCGGTGGTGTCGCTGCTGCTGCCCCTCACCGTGTCCGCCACGTTAGGGACCCGACTGCTGCTCGCCGTGATGCACCTGGTGGCCGGGGCCGCGTATGTGATCGCCCTGCAGATCGCCACCCGCAACGCAGAGGCGCCCACCGCAGGCCGGGTCATATCGTGACCGCGTTCACCGCGGCCGAGCGCGCCTACCTCACCGCACAGCCGCATCTCGGTCGGCTGGCCACGGTAGGAACCGACGGGTTTCCGCACGTCACTCCGGTCGGCTGGGCCTTCGACCCGGAGACCGGTCTGATCGAGGTCTCCGGTCGAGCCTTCGCCACCACCCGCAAGTACCGCAACGTGCAGGCCGATCCGCACGTCGCGATCGTGATCGATGACGTGCTACCGCCATGGCATCCACGCTGCGTACTGATACAAGGCCTCGGCGAGGCGATCGCAGCCGATCCAGCCGGCAGCGAAGCCCGGATCCGCATCACCCCGACCACCGTCCTGTCCTGGGGACTCGACATCGACGAGACCGCCAGCCCTTCCCCGACCTGACCGGTGTCCCGCAGGACGATCCCCGACCAGGACTAGGGACGGGTTGTCACTACGGGTGGCTTCGAGCAGGGCCCGGGCCTCGGGCAGCAGCGGCTCGGAGATCGCCACCACCCGATGGGGCCACTTCGTCACCGCACGCCGAGCAAGCCCCCAACCCGGCCTGTTCGCCGGATTCGGATACCTGGTCCTGAAGAAATCCACGACGACCGGTTACCGGTTCGGCCCGTTCTACATCCTGTTCGGCCGCAAGTCCCTGGTAAACCCCGGGCCCGTCATCGGGTGACACTCGGAACTCGTGTCCGTGAGGCCGCCATCTCGGAACCTGGCAGCTTGCGGTCGCGATCTTGATCGGTACGCCTTGCTCGTCGTACGGGAGCCGGAGCGCGCCGCACAATCCGTGGTGATTCCCCAGTTTGGGGGGCGTGCGATACCCCCGACGAGGGTCGCGGCGCCGCGAACGGCACAGTAAAGTAATAGCCCGTGACGGCATTGCGGGCCAACGACACAATCTGACAACAGCAGATGCGGCGTAGCACGGCGACAGCTCGAATGTGGTCGATGTCGCCATTGATGAGTGAGGCTGGGATGTGGCCGGGCTTGCGGACCTGCACATCTCAGCGGTCGATCTTTGAATGCCGTGCGGTGGAGTCGGGGAAACCTCAAGTCACGATCACCTCTACACCTGGGAGCCGTCATGCTGCAAAACATGCATGCACTGCAAAACGCTGCCCGCAGAAGTGGCACCACTCATATTCCTTTCCTTCAACCGCAGCCCACCGAGGCAACCAGATCTGCCGTCAAGGACCGGGCTACCACAGCGTCGGCGTGGCTGGACAGGCACTCTATCGCGCTGCTCCGCATCAGCATGGGATCGATCATCCTGCTGTTCGGTGTGATGAAGTACTTCCCCGGCGCCAGCCCTGCTGAGAATCTTGTCATGGCTACAACCCATCTGCTGACCTTGGGACTCATCCCCGACCACGTGGCCCTCGTGCTGACCGCGACGTTGGAATGTTTTATCGGACTCGCCCTGCTCACCGGCGTGCTCCCACGTGTGACGGTCTGCCTCCAAGCGATGTGGCTGGTCGGAATTCTCTCCCCCGCCGTGCTACTCCCGCAGCGACTCTTCAGTGGCCCCGGACATGCGCCGTCACTCGAGGGCCAGTACGTCCTGAAAGACGTCATCCTCGTCGCCGCGTGTGTAGTTATCGCCACGTCAAATGCGCGGCAAAAAAAGGCCGAGCACTGGTTCGGCAACAAGCCAGGGACGCTCGAGTCCAGCGACCTCGGCTGCGAATGCCTGACCCGTTCCACCACAATTGGTGCAGGGCCCGGGGACCACGGTCGTTTCAAGGTCACCAAGGTGATGAGTGGGTAGCCGGCGCACAAGGTTGATCATCGGCGGACTGCTTGGTGATCTTCGGCGGGTCGGTGCCTGGTCGACCGCCCCACCTTCGGCGCCAACATCATCAAAACCGGCACCCACTCCTACCGCCTCGCCCACACCCTCGCCGTTAGCCCGGGGCTTTCACGGGTGACCTCGTAAACAGGGGTGTTGGGCCGGGCGACGCCCCGGACGCAGCGTGCTCATCCGCACCGACGGGACTGGGTCGTCCCACGCGTTCCTGGACTGGCTCACCGCCCAGCGGTTGTCCTACTCGGTCGG
>JBKJPD010000085.1:0-4841 GCA_046595345.1 Pseudonocardia sp. | reverse complement strand
TGCCGGCCAGCGTGCCGGGCGCCACCCGTTCGCGCAGCAGGGCGACGGCGTCCCCGCGCAGCAGCGCCACGTTCGTCAGCCCGCCGTTGGTGACGCGCATGAGGAGTTGTGCCAGGCCCGGCTCGAAGACCTCCACGGCGAGGTGGTCGACGTCGGGGGCGGCCGCGGCCAGCACCGCCGTCGACTCCCCCATCCCCGATCCGATCTCCAGCACCAGCGGCGCCGTCCGGCCGAACCAGGCCGTCGGGTCGAACGGCTCGGCCCCGCTGACGATGTCTCCCACATCGTGCCCGCGCTCGGACCACCAGCGGTCCCACGCATGCTGCTGGCCCTCGGTGAGGCGGTTGCGCTGGTGGACGAAGGTGGGGATCGGCGGGTGCGCCTGCTCAGTCACCGGCGGTGCGAAGGGCCGGGGTCGGGTGGGCGCGGGTGTCCGAGGCCGGACGCGCGGCCGGCATGCGAATGCCCGAGGTGGCGCCGGGCAGCTTGCCGCGCAGGTACCCGGCGCTGGTGAAGGCCAGCGCGGTGATGACGGCGGCCGCCGCGGCGACGTTGCGTTCCCGCAGCTCGCGTACCACCGCGGCCGGCAGGATCCTGGCCACGTAGCTGCGCTCGGTGGACAGGGCGGCGTCGCTGCCGACGAGCTTGGACACCGCGGCCTTCGACAGCCCCTCGGCCCAGCTGCGGCGACGTAGGTAGGCCCACTCGACCCGGTCGTCGCTCACCCGGTGGTCGACCACGGCGCGCGGCTCGAACACGATGCGGATGGGGTCGCCCGCGTGCCGGTAGGCCTGCCGGGCGCGGATGCAGAGCTCGGTCTCCTCGCAGCCCAGCGGATTCTTGCCGATCCGGCCGAGGTCCTCGGCGAACCCGCCCACCCGCGCGAACACCTCGCGTCGGAACGACATGTTGCAGCCCATGAGGTTGCGGACCTCGGCCTGCCCGGTGGGCTGGCCGGTGTAGGTGCAGCCGACGATCCAGTCGAGCTCGCCGGTGGCGTCGCCGTTGCCGGGCTCGGCCCCGGGAAAAACTCGCGGCCTTCTCCCACCGACCCCACCGGCCGGCCAGCGCGGGTGGGCCACCCCGCCGACGGCCGCGACGGTCGGGTCGGCGTAAGGGGCGAGCAGCGCGCCGAGCCAGCCCGGCCGCGCCGCGGCGTCGTCGTCGAGGAACACGACCACGTGGCCCGAAGCTTCGGCGATCGCGGTGTTGCGCGCCCCGGACAGGCCTTGGGCGTGGAGATTGGGCAGCACCCGCACCCCGCGCGGCCCGAAGGCCTGCTGGGCCCGGGACAGCAGCGCGGCGTTGTGGTCGACCACTACCAGAATCTCGGCCGCACGAACGTCCTGCACGGCGACGGACTCGACCGCGGCCACGATGTCGTCCCACCGCTTCTCGGTATAGACGCAGATCACGACGGCCGCCGTGACGGCGCCGGCGTGGTTCGCGGGCTCGCTCATCGGGGCGATCTCCTCCGTGCCGGCTGCCCAGCGATCAGCCGGGGTCCATGATGTTCACATACTTGCGTCGACGCTCGGACTTGCGCCGGTGCTCGGCGAGCAGGGTACGCAGCACCCGGGCGCCGTCGGCGAAGGTGCGGAGATTCGTCTCCCCGAACATCCGCTGCCGCTCGATCGACGGCACCTCGGTGATTCTCAGTCCGGCTGCGGCGATCCGGCAGTTCAGCACCGTCTCGATCTCGAAGCCGTCGCCCCAGAGCATGCCCTCGGCGGGCGCCGGGAGATTCACCGGGGGGAGGTCCAGCATCGGCAGCAGATCGGCCCAGAACGCGTTGTAGCCGTAGCAGAGATCGCTGTAGGACGTGCCGAACAGCGCGTTGGCGACGCCGTTGAGCCCGGCGTTGCCGGACTTGCGCAGCAGGGTGATGTCGTCGCTGCCCCCTCCGGGGGCGAACCGGCTGCCCTTCGCGAAGTCGGCACCGGCCACCAGCGCGGCGACGAAGGCCGGGATCTCGCCGGGGTCGGCGGAGCCGTCGGCGTCGAGCATGACGATGACGTCACCCGTGCACGCGGCAAAGCCGCAGGCCATCGCGTTGCCCTTACCCGTACGGGTCTGGGTGAGCGTGCGCACCGTCGGAAGTACGCGGCGGGCCAGACCGATCGAGTCGTCATCGGAGTTGCCGTCCACGACGATGATCTCGTGGACGGCGGGGCGAACCGCGGCGATCGCGGGCAGCACGATCTCCAGGTTGCGAGCCTCGTTGCGGGTGGGCACGACGACACTGACGGCCGGGAAGGTTGTCCGACGGGGGCTGAGACGCGGGCTGGGTCGGCGTAGCGCGCGGCGGGCCACCTCGTGGGGCTCCGGCGCACAAGGCGCCGCCACCTCGGGAATGGCCGGACGGGCGGGTGAAACGGCGCTCACACAACCTCCAGAAGCAGGTCCGCTACATCAGAACTAACGACTCCGTGCCTGGTGGGGTGCGGGTGACCAGGCACGGAGCCCCGGATGGGGGAACGTGATGGGAACGTGACCCTGAACAAGTAGGTGTACGCATCCGTGGGTCGCCGTATCGGTTCATCCTCTGCGGCATGGGCACACCGACCGGATCCCCGCACCAGATCGATCCGCGCGCGTTCGTCGCGCTCGCGAACGAGCTGGGACGAATGGGACGACGACTCGATGGGATCGGCGCGGAAATTCTCGCGCTGCAGGCGCCGGCCGGGTTGCCATCGTGGTCACGACCAGCAGATGTACCGGGCGGCCATCAGGTCGGCGCGGAACGTGATCAGGATCCGAACCTGGCCTCCGGACCGGGCGCCGGTGTTCCGATCGGGGTACCCGCCACCTGGCCGCCGCCCGACAGCCGGTCGACCGGATCCCCCGTCGGCCCCGCGGCGGCCTATCCCGGCGGCCGACCGGAGGCCGGCCGGCACGGGATGTATCCCCAGCCGGGTCTGGCCCCACCCAGCCACCCGCAACCCCATTTCCCGCAATCTCATCCCCCGCAGTTCTACCCGCAGTCCTACCCGCAGCAGGCTGCTCCTGCTCCGCGGCCGGGCATCTCCTCGGCGCTGTCCGGGGCGCGCCTGCTGGCCTGGACCGGCGGCGCGGTCACCCTGCTCGGCGTGGTCCTGCTGCTCGTGTTGGCCGCATCCCGCGACTGGTTCACCCCGCCCGCCCGGATCGCGGCGGGTGCGTTGCTGGCCGTCGCACTTGTAGCGGTGGGGTTCTGGCTGTACCGCCGGGAGAGCGCGCGGACCGGGGCGCTCGCGCTGGTCGCGACGGGATTCGCGACGGCCTATCTGGTGGTGGCCGCCGCGTCGGCCCTGTACGGCTACCTGGGTGCGGTACCGGCCCTGTTCATCGCGCTGCTGGTTGCGGGGGCAGGGCTCGGCGTCGCCGACCGGTGGCGCACCCAACTGCTTGCCGTGGCCGCGACGGTGGGCGCCGCAGTGCTCGCGCCGGTACTCGCCGACGGCTGGCTGCTGGTGGCGCTTGTGCTCGCCCTGCAGGTGGCCGCGCTGCCGGTGGTGCTGCGCCGGAAATGGTCGGTGCTGATGCTGGTCGCCGCGGCCGGGCCGGTGGTCTGCGGCATCGTGGTGATCGGGATCGGTGTGTTCGGGACGGTCGACCGGGTCGTGGTGGTCGCGGTGGCGCTGGCCACGCTGGCCGTGGCCCTCGGGACGGCGGTGCCGGCTGCCCGCCTGTTGCCGACGGCCCCGGTCGCGGCGCTTGCCGGCATGGCGGCCGTGCCGACGCTGGTGGCCGCGGCAGTGCTCGGCGGATGGCGCGGCGGGGCACTGGCGGCGGTGGCTGCTCTCGCGCTGGCCGGTCTCGCGTTCGTCCCCGGCATCGACCGGGTGATCCGGATCGTGGCGGGCGCCGCCGCATCGGTGGCGCTCGTACAGGCCACCGCGATCGCCCTCGACGGGTCGAGCCTCACCCTCGTCGTGCTTGGCGAGGCCGTCGTAGCCGCGGTGCTGGCCGCCGTGCTGCGCAGCCGGTTCGCGCTGGTGATGGCTCTGGCCTACGGCCTGATCGGGACCCTCGCAGCACTCGGGCGTGACGCCCCGCTGGCCGCGTTGGTCCGGTTCCCGGCGTACCCCTATGTCGTCGATGGGGTCACCCGGGTGGACGCGCTGGTGACCGGCGTCGCCGTGTCGGCTCTGCTGCTGGTGCTCGCGGGTGTGCTGCTCGCCGCGGGCGGGCGGCTGGGCTGGATCCGACCCGACGCGTCGACCGCCGGGCTCTGGGTGCCGATCGGGCTCGCCGGGCTCTACGGCGCGGCCGGGATCGTGATCCCGCTGGCCCTGCTCGTCTCGGCGGACCGGGCCGGGTTCACCGCGGGGCACGCGTTGGTGACGGTGTCGTGGACGGTCGCGGCGCTGGTCCTGCTCGCCCGCGGGATCAGCCGCTCGGCGCTGCGGATCGCCGGGCTGGTGCTGGTGGCCGCGGCCGTCGCGAAGCTGGTGCTGTTCGACCTCGTCGCGCTCGACGGCCTCGCCCGCGTCGGGGCGTTCCTCGGCGCCGGGCTCGTCCTGCTGGCAGCCGGGTCGCGCTACACCCGGCTGGCGGCCGAGGCGGAGCGGGATCGGGACGCCGTTCCCCCACAAGAGTGACGACCGTTCGCGATCGCACACCGCTGCGCCGTTCCGGCCCGGGGACCCTTCCGGGCTGGGACGCTCTGCGGATGCCCGACCGATACGGGGACGCCGTCCGTGCCCGCCGCAGCGAGCTGGCCGAGGAACGCCGGCGACTCGGTGCCGCCCACCGGTCGGAGCTGCGCAGCGAGCTGGCGCTGAGCCGGATCGTCGCGTCCGAAGCCCTCGGCGCCGCGTGTACCCGGCTCGGGCGCGAGGCGCGGGCCCACATCGACC
>JBKJPD010000073.1:0-9145 GCA_046595345.1 Pseudonocardia sp. | reverse complement strand
GGGCCAGCCGCGTGTCGTCGTCCTCGGTGCCCTCCCCGATCACGACGATGCCGGCCATCTCGACCGTTCCGATCATCGCGCGCATCGCGTTGATCGCCGCGCCCAGTGCGCCCCCGGCGTCGTTGCGTCCGACCCACCGGCCGGTCGCCATGGCGGCGGCTTCGGTGACGCGCAACAACTCCAGCGCGAGGTTCCGGTCGGGGGCAGGCCTGGCGTCGGCCACCGCGGCTGATTCGACCACTGGACTCCACTCCGATCTTCGGGTGACGGGCCGGCTCGGCCACGTCGATGCCGTCATCCTCAGGTTTTCGACGGGCGTCCGAATCACCTCCTGGGGGGAACACCCGGGGCACTCGCCATGGCCCTACTCCTGAGCGAAAAGTGAAGAGTGAGCCGTTGACTCTTGATAGACGATCCACAACGGGGTGGCCCAGACTCACGGCATGGCAGCTGATAGGTGGAGCGCAGGCGTCATTCCCTACGCGGAGATGGGCTACTGGCAGCCCGACTACGTGCCCAAGGCCACCGACGTGCTCTGTGCCTTCCGGATCACCCCGCAGGAGGGGGTGCCGCCGGAGGAGGCCGGTGCGGCGGTGGCGGGGGAGTCGAGCACAGCGACCTGGACGGTGGTCTGGACCGACCGACTCACCACTCACGACCACTACCAGGCGAAGTGTTACAAGGTGGAGGCGGTGCCGAACTCGGAGGGTCAGTTCATCGCGTGGATCGCCTACGAGCTGGACCTGTTCGAGGAGGGCTCGATCGCCAACCTCACGAGCTCGATCATCGGCAACGTGTTCGGGTTCAAGGCCCTCAAGGCTCTACGCCTGGAGGACATGCGGATCCCGGTGGCGTATCTGAAGACGTTCGACGGCCCGCCGCACGGGATCGTGATGGAGCGGGAGTACCTGGGCAAGTACGGCCGCCCGTTGCTCGGCGCGACGACGAAGCCGAAGCTGGGGCTGTCGGCCCGCAACTACGGCCGGGTGGTCTACGAGGCCCTACGCGGTGGGCTCGACTTCACCAAGGACGACGAGAACATCAACTCGCAGCCGTTCATGCGCTGGCGTGACCGCTACCTGTTCTGCATGGAGGCGGTGAACCGGGCGCAGGCGGCCTCCGGCGAGGTCAAGGGCCACTACCTCAACGTCACCGCGGCGACGATGGAGGACATGTACGAACGCGCCGAGTTCGCCAAGGAGATCGGCAGCATCATCGTCATGATCGACCTGACGATCGGCTACACGGCGATCCAGTCGATGTCGAAGTGGTGCCGGCGCAACGGGATGCTGCTGCACCTGCACCGTGCGGGGCACGGCACCTACACGCGGCAGAAGGCCCACGGCGTGAGCTTCCGGGTGATCGCCAAGTGGATGCGGATGGCCGGGGTGGACCACATCCACGCGGGCACCGTGGTCGGCAAGCTGGAGGGCGACCCGAACGCCACCGCCGGGTTCTACGACACCCTGCGGCTGGGCTCTACCAAGGCCGACCCGGTCAAAGGCCTGTACTTCGACCAGGACTGGGGATCGATGCCGGGCGTCATGCCGGTCGCGTCCGGCGGAATCCACGCCGGGCAGATGCACCAACTGCTCGACTACCTCGGTGAGGACGTCATCCTCCAGTTCGGTGGCGGCACCATCGGGCACCCGATGGGCATCTCGGCGGGCGCCGAGGCCAACCGGGTGGCGGCCGAAGCGATGATCAAGGCCCGCAACGAGGGCAAGGACTACGTCAAGGAGGGCGGGGAGATCCTGCGCTCGGCGGCCAAGCGATGCCGCGCACTGGATGTCGCCCTGTCCACCTGGGGCGACATCACCTTCGACTACGAGTCGACCGACGTCCCCGACGCCGTCGCGACCCCCACCACAGTCTGACCACGAGGAGAATCACGCTGTGAGAATCACGCAGGGCACCTTCTCCTACCTGGCTGATCTGACCGATGCCGAGATCGTGGCGCAGATCGGGTACTGCCTGGAGAACAACTGGCCGCTGTCGGTGGAGTTCACCGACGACCCGCACCCCCGCAACACCTACTGGGAGATGTGGGGATTGCCGATGTTCGACCTCAAGGACGCGGCCGGAGTCATGATGGAGGTCGACGCCTGCCGGACGGCCTACCCGGATCATTACGTCAAGGTCAACGCCTACGACGCGAGCCTGGGTCGCCAGACCACGGCGCTGTCGTTCATCGTGCAGCGCCCGACCGAGGAGCCCGGCTTCCGGTTGGACCGCCAGGAGGCCGGGGACCGCCAGATCCGGTACAGCACGCACTCCTACGCGGCCGAGAAGCCGGTCGGCGCACGGTATGGCCGTACCTGATCGGACAGCCGGGTACGGGAACGGCGCTGCGTCCCCGACGCGGGTGATTCCTGCGCCGGGGACGCCCGGGCCGGGGCGGCGGGGCTTCGGGATGCAGACAGCAGCTGATCTCCAGCGCGACCAGGAGGAGGCCGAAGCGGCGGCGGAGTTCCTTCCCGACGATGCACTGGTCGACCTGGCCGAGGTGCGGCGCGAGACCGGCACGGACGTGGTCCTTGCCGGTCTCGACCGGGAGCTGATCGGGCTCAAGACGGTGAAGTCCCGGATCGCGGAGCTCGCCGCGCTGCTGCTGGTGGACCGCACCCGCGCCCGGTTCGGGATCACGGCGCCCCGTCCCAACCTGCACATGTCCTTCACCGGCAGCCCCGGCACAGGCAAGACCACCGTCGCGCTGCGGATGGCCGGGCTGCTGCACGGGCTGGGCTACCTGCGCCGCGGGCACCTGGTCACCGTCACCCGGGACGACCTGGTGGGTCAGTACGTCGGGCACACGGCGCCCAAGACGAAGGAGGTCGTCAAACGCGCGATGGGCGGGGTGCTGTTCATCGACGAGGCCTACTACCTGTACAAGACCGACAACGAGCGTGACTACGGGCAGGAGTCGATCGAGATCCTGCTGCAGGTGATGGAGAACAATCGCGACGACCTCGTCGTGATCCTGGCCGGCTACGCGGACCGGATGGAAACGTTCTTCCGGGCCAACCCCGGCATGAGCTCGCGCGTCGCTCATCACATCACCTTCCCCGACTACAGCGTCGACGAACTGGAGCAGATCTCCCATCTGATGGCGGGCGAGCTCGGCTACGAGTTCACCGACGAGGCGCGGGAGACGTTCCGGGCGTACCTGGACCGGCGGATCGACCAACCGTGGTTCGCCAACGCGCGCAGTGTCCGCAATGCGCTCGAGCGGGCCCGCCTGCGCCACGCCCGCCGACTGCTCGACGGGTCGGACAGCCTGGTCGGCCGGGCTGCGCTGACCACCTTCGAGCAGGTCGACTTCAGTAGTAGCCGGGTATTCGCGGGCGGTGCGGCATCGGTCGCCGAACGCGGTCTCGTCACACCCGGGGACCTCGAGCAGTCGTAGCTCATCTGATCCTGCCCCGGACCGGCGGCCACCGTCGGTCCGGGGCAGCCCCACCGCGGATCATGCGGTGAGCGGCCCGTCCTTCGCCTAGCCGTGAACCGTGCCGTACTCCTGCCGGGCCCGTGCCATCAGCCCTCGTGCGATCTCGCGGTCGGTGCTGTCATCGGCGTCCGCGCGAGGGTGCAGCTGCGAGCTCCAGACGAGGGTGCCCTCGAACCGGCATGTCCTGGCCTGGACCCTGAGGCGGCTGCCCGACGGGAGGGTGAACGACAGGTCCACGAGCCGGCTGCCCGCCACGAGGGCCCGGACCAGGTCCGGCAACTCGCTCCCGGGCGCGAACCGGTGATGGCACACCGGTTGCTGTGATTCGGAATGGACGGTCAGGGTGTCGGCCGCGCCGCGGACATCGCTGATCGTTCGCCAGCAGCGGCGCACCGGATCATTGGGCACCGGGCCATTGCGCGCCGGGTCGTCCAGTGGCCACTCCCACAGCCCGTGCGCCGTTGCCACCAACCGGCAACCGCTGCGACATATCGCCCAGCTCAGGACTCGCTCGCGCGGTTCGAACGGAAGTGCCGCGGCGAGTGCGTTGGGGAGCTGCCGACGGTCTGATCTGCGCATCGGCCAGGCCTCCTTCGAGTGGACTAGGACCTTCTCAGGCGACGATCGCCGGTGCGTCCCCTCACGGGAGGAGGCGGCGGGGGAGGTACGGCATCATCTCCCATGATGACCACCAACGCCCGGCTGCGCGTCTTCGTCCGTCTCGCCGAATGCGGGTCGGTGCGTGGCGCCGCGCAGGCACTCGTCGTCACCGAATCCTCTGTATCCGCCGCGGTCACGGCCTTGGCCCGGGACGTCGGTGTCGCACTGATCGAGCCCGACGGGCGTGGAATCCGGCTGACCGCCGCCGGGATCCGCTACGCCGACTACGCGCGGACGATCCTCGGTCTGCATGCCGAGGCCATCGCCGCCGCCCGCAGCGAGGCCGACCCGGGTCACGGGCCGGTCCGGTTGGCCGCGGTCACGACGGCGGGCGAGCACGTACTGCCGGACCTGCTGGCGTCGTTCCGGGACGGGCATCCGGGCATCGACCTGCGGCTGGAGGTGGGGGCCCGGGACGCGGTGTGGCCGCTGCTCGTCCACCACGAGGTCGATCTGGTCGTCGCCGGGCGTCCTCCGGTGGATCTGCCGGTGGTCGTGCGGGCGACGAGCGCCAACACCCTGGTGGTCGTGGGCGCGCCGGCACGCGTGGGCGACTTCGAGCCGCACCGGGCGACGTGGCTCATGAGAGAACCGGGCTCGGGCACCCGTGCGACCTGCCTCGGCGTGATGTCCGGGCTCGATGCCGAGCCCGCGCAGCTCACCCTGGGTTCGCACGGTGCGACGGTTGCCGCGGCGGTCGCGGGCCTGGGGGTCACGCTGGTGTCGGCTCAGGCCGTGGCGAGCCGGGTGGAGTCCGGAGCGCTGGTCGTCCTTCCGGTACCGGGGACGCCGTTGGAACGGCCGTGGCACGTGGTCACCGGCGCCCGGGCGACGGCCGGCACCGAACTGCTCGTCGCTCACGTGCTGACCCGCCCCGGATGGACGGCCACGGTCTGATCCCAGCACGGCCATCCCGCCGCAGGCGGTCTCCTCACCTGGCGAGGTAGACGGTATTGGCCGAATGTCCTCCGGTAAGAGGGTTGGGAAAGGTGACGACACGCGCCTCGGACCAGCCGAAGACCTCCGAGAGAACCGCCAGGAACTCGGCATCGGGCGGATCGTCCGACCAGAGCGCGAAGACGCCGCCCGGATGGAGGCACCGACCGAGGCGACGCAGGCCGGCGGGCGTATAGAACGCGGCATGGCTCGGGTGCAGTACGTGTCGCGGCGTGTGATCGATGTCCAGGAGAACGGCGTGGAACCGTCGCGCCGGCACCTCGGGGTCGAACCCGGCGTCGCCGCCGACCATCGCGAAGAAATCGCCCCGGTGCAGCCGAACTCGCGGGTCCGAAGCCAGGCCCACGGTGTCCGGGAGCAGTTGGCGCTCGTGCCACCGGATGACCTGGTCGAGCGCCTCGATCACGACCAGTGAACGGACACGGGGATCCACCAGTACCGCCTGCGCGGTGTAGCCGAGTCCCAGCCCCCCGACGACGACATCGAGTTCGAGGCCCGTGACCTCGGCTAGACCGAGACGGGCAAGCTCGATCTCGGCGACCGTGAACAGACTCGACATCAGGAACTGGTCATCGAGCTTCGCCTCGTACACGTCGATCTTGAGCGACGGCTCCAGCCGCCTACGCAGGCTGATGGCCCCCAGCGGGGTCTCGGACCAGTCGAGCTCCTCGAAGCGTGCGCTCACAACGCTTGTACCTCCGGTTCGGAATACGAGGCCATGTTGGCGGAATCGGGCCTCGATCACCACCCCGATGATCACCCATAGCTGGGACGCCGCCCGCGGCGGTACTCGATGCCATGACCATCGAGTACTAGCCCGGCGAGCTGCCACGGAGATCTCGGCCGGCGATCCCCGCCGCGATGTGGCTCACGACCACTGTGGCCTGAGACGGTCGGCGAATAGTCTCGGTGCATCATGACCGACACCGGATACCCGCTGCTGATGAACAAGGACTACCGGGCGCCGTCGCTGTTCCAGCCCGCAAACCTCCTGCGCGAAGCACGCCGCCAGAAGAACCTCGCCGATGTCGCCGTGCCCGCGGTGACGTTGCTCGATCCCGACGGCGACATCGTCGGTTACCTCGCCCGCTCCGGTGCAGGTCGCCGCCACCCGGGCTGGGCCTGCTACCACACGGACATGTGGGTGGTCGACATCGACGACGTCGAGATCGGCGTGGTCGGCATGGCGGTCGGCGCCTCTTTCGCCGTGCTCGTCGCGGAACAGCTGGCCGCTTCCGGTGCCGAGTTGGTCATCAGCATCACCTCGGCCGGGCAGATCTCCCCGCTCGCAACGCTGCCGTGCTTCGTCCTCATCGACCGGAGCCTGCGTGACGAGGGAACGAGTGCCCACTACCTGCCGCCGGGCCGCTGGAGCCACCTCGACGAAGCCCTCGGCGCCAAGCTCACCGGGGCGTTCGACGCGCTGCCGGAGCCGGTGCTGACCGGGTCGTCGTGGACCACGGACGCCCCGTACCGGGAGACCGCGACGGCCATCTCCGCGGCCGAGCGGGCCGGCATCGCCTGTGTCGAGATGGAAGCGGCCGCGCTCTACGCCTACGCCACCGCACTGAACCGGCCGGTCGTGTGCCTGGCCCACATCACCAACACCATGGCCACCGACGGCGACGACTTCGAGAAGGGTGCCGACAACGGGGCCCACGACGCGCTCGCGGTCGCCGCGGCCGTCGCCGCCGCACTTCGGTAGCGGGTCACGCGGCGACCGGGTAGTCCGCCAGCCGCCACTCCAACATGCCGTCGGCGAGCCGGACCGCACGCCGCCCGTCGGCGACGAGGAGCCGCACCGCGTCGTGGGAGAACACGCAGTACGCGCCGCGGCAGTAGGCGACCACCTCGATGTCGGTGGGCAACTCGGCCAGCCGGGCGGCCAGCTCGTCGAACGGGATGGACACGGCGCCGGGGATGTGACCGGCGACGTACTCGCCGGCGGGTCGCACGTCGAGGACGACGACGTCACCGTTGGAGACCCGCCGCAGGAGCTCGTCGCGGTCGATCTGCTCGGTGTCCTGCCCCGCCGCGGTACCGAGGTACTGGTGCAGGGCCCCATCGACGCCCGGGAGGTGCGTGCCGGCGACGGTGCGCAGCTTCAGGAAGAGCGCGGCCACGTCGTCGTCGGTGAGCGCGTAGTGGATCGACGTCCCGAACCGGCGGGTGCTGACGAGCCCGGCCTGCTTGAGCGTCTGGAGATGCGCCGAGGCAGTGCTCAGCCGGAGGCCCGCGGTGTGTGCCAGATCGGCCACGCTCCGGGGTCCCTGCGCCAGCAGGTCGATCAGCTCCAGGCGGCGTCCGCTGCCCATGGCCTGCCCGACCCGGGCCAGCCGGTCGTAGAGCTCGGTCTTCGTCGCGCTGGTACCCACGATCAATCCTCCAATAATCGATGGAATACCGTAATATACCGATGGCGGGACTCCCGTGCTGCCAGGAGGGAGTCGGACCGGTGCAGGACGCAACACGTTCCGAGCGGGCCGGGCACTGGGCCGAGGTCTACACCCGTCGCGGGGACACCCAGGTCAGCTGGTTCGCGCGCGAACCGGTGTACTCGCTGAAACTGCTGGACGCTGTGGGAGCGGACCCGGGGCTGCCCGCCGTGGATGTCGGAGCCGGCGCATCACGGCTGGTCGACGCGCTGCTGGCCCGCGGGTTCGCCGACGTCACGGCACTCGACGTGTCCGACGACGGTCTGGCGCACGCGCGCGAGCGGCTCGGCAGCGACGCCGCGCGCGTGCGGTGGGTCGTCACCGACCTGCTCGACTGGGTGCCCGACCGCCGGTTCGGCCTCTGGCACGACCGGGCGGTGTTCCACTTCCTCACCGATCCCGACGACCGCCGGCGTTACCGTGAACTGCTCGACGCGGCACTCGCGCCCGGCGGTCTGGTGGTGATCGGGACGTTCGCCGACCGCGGCCCCGAGTTCTGCTCGGGGCTGCCGACCGCCCGCTATTCGCCCGGCGAACTGGCCGCGGCCCTCGGTGACGGACTGCACGTCGTCGCCGAGCGGGGGGAGGATCACGTCACGCCCGCGGGTGTGGTGCAGCCATTCACCTGGCTGGCCTTGCGGAGATGAGTCGCCGGGGCACCGATGTCCGCGCGCACGCCGCACCTGTGGTGATCCGGCCGCGTGCGGTCGCCGCGCGGCCGGGCCGCCATCATAATTGAGCCATGAGCGTCGCCGATCTCCGATCTCGTCTGGGCTCGATGGTGTTCGAGAGGGTCGCCGGGACCGAGGGGCCGGAGAGGCGGGCTCGGATCCACGACGCTCCCGGGCCCCGGTGGTTCGCCGAGGGCCGGCCCATCCGGCGGGTGCACGGCGATGCGTCGATGTTCGTGGGCGGGTTGCGGGCGCTGCTGCTGCAGTCGCTGCACCCGCTGGCGATGGCCGGGGTCGCGGGTCACTCCGGCTACCGGGGTGACCCCTGGGGGCGACTCCAACGCACCAGCTACTTCCTGGCGGTGACCACGTTCGGTGCGGCCGACGATGCCGCTGAGACCGTGGCGCACATCCGCTCCGTCCATGATCGGGTCCGCGGCAAGGCTCCCGACGGCCGGCCCTACGCGGCGACCGACCCGCATCTACTGGGCTGGGTGCACGTCGCGGAGATCGATAGCTTCCTGCGGGCACACCAGCGCTACGGTGCCGCGCCGCTCGACGCGGCCGGTCGCGACGGTTACGTCCGCGACACCGCCCGGGTCGCCCGCGAGATCGGGGTACTCGACCCCCCGCAGAGCGAGGCGGAGCTGGATGCGCGGCTTTCCACCTACCGTGATGAGCTGCTCGGGACGCCCGAGGCGCGGTCGACCGCCCGGTTCCTGCTGCTGAACCCACCGCTGCCCGCCGCTGCCCGGGTGCCATACGCCTTGCTCGCCGCTGCCGCGGTGGGGCTGTTGCCGCGTTGGACACGTCACCCGTTGGGTCTGCCGGACCTGCCGGTGGCCGAGGCCACTGCCGTCCGGCTGGCCGGGCACGGGATAACCCGGGCGATCCGATGGGCGATGTCCCAACCGCCGACGACGGCCACTCCGGTTCGATGACCCCGTCGTCCCCGACGATCACGCCCAACCTGG
>JBKJPD010000645.1:0-3877 GCA_046595345.1 Pseudonocardia sp. | reverse complement strand
GGGCCGAGGGGTGGGCCTGCAGCGAGAGCGGCTCGTCGGCGGCCAGCACCTTGAGCAGGAACGGCAGGGTGGCGTCCCAGCGGCTGGCCCAGTCGGGCCCGAGCATGCGGAGCGGGTCGGCGACGACAGCGTCGAACAGCGAGGTGCGACGCCCGTCGGCATGGACGAGCCGTGACGGGTCGGCCGGGTGCGCGCCGAACCACAGTTCGGCCTGCGGGTGCGCGGAGGGGACCGGCTGCCCCATCAGCTCGGCGATGACGGTGCGCGAACCCCACGCGTACGGACGGACCGGGTTGTCCAGCAACTCCACGGTGGGAGGGCTCCTCGCTCGGGCCCGGCCTCAGGCCGGGGCGTTCGTGCGGGTGGCCAGCCCCAGATACACCGCGGCCACGTCGAAGCGGGTGGCCAGCAGCCCGGCCCGCAGCAGCGCGGCGTGCGGTACGCCACGCGCTACCTCATCGACCGGATGCAGGACGTCGGCGACGGGCCGGTCGCGGCCGGTGCGACGCAGCGCGACCTGCCCGGGAGCGTCGTCCCCGGTGCCGATCAGCACCAGACGTACGGGGAGCGCCTGCACCCCCGCCGGGTCGTCGAAAGGGTCGTGGAAGACGTCGTGGCGCTCCGCGCCCTGCTCCAGCGCGCGGAGCAGGCCCACCGCGGTGGCGGCCTGGGTGATCTCGGCAGCGTGCGCCACCACCCCGGCGTGTGCGGCCAGTGCCCAGGCGGCGTGCGCGGCCACAGCTGCGGCCTGCTGGTCGGTGCCCCACAGCAGCGGGGTGTTGTCGGCCAGGCGCAGGGCGAGGGACTTCGCCGGGTTCATGAACGGTTCGTGGCCGGGCTGGTTGCGTTCGGCCTCGACATCGAGCAGGTCGGCGAGGGCGTCCAGCGTCGGGTCGAGCGGCGTGTCGAGCAGTCCGAGAACCGCGGCCGTCGAAAGTCCGATGGCCAGCGCGCGGGGCAGGTCGAGCCCCGGCAGAACCGGGACCCGCGGCTCCACGAACCGTGCCCGGCCCGCTCCGGCGGCGCTCACCGGCCCGTCAACCGGCGCGGACAGCACCACCTCGGCACCGCGGCGTACCGCCCGCGCGACCGCCTCGGCGAGCTCGATGTCGGCGCCGTCGGCGGTGTGCGCGATCACGACGTCGAGCGGCCCGATCCAGTTCGGGACGGTGTCGGTCACGACGACCGGCACCGGGCTGGACGGCCCCAACAGGGCGGCGAGCAACCCGACCGCGGACACCGACGCGCCGGGCCTGCGCAGCAGGATCAGCGCTCGCGGGCGGGCGCCGGCCAGCTCGCCGATGCCCGCCTCGAGCGCGCCGTGGGCGGCCGAGCGAACCTGCGCGCCTGCGGTGGCCGCGGAGCGCAGGACGCCGCCCGTGTCGAGCGCCACCAGCGCCACCGGGTCGCCCAGCAAGGTGTCGTCGAACACGGTCATCCGCCGCCGGGATCGGTGGCCGGCAGGGCCTCGGTGAGCAGCAACACCGGGATCCCGTCGATCACCGGGTAACCGCGGCCACACGCGGTGCAGGTGAGCACGTCGGCGTCGGGATCGGCCGGGGTGCCGGGACGCAGCGGCGCGTGGTCGTCGGACGGGCAGGCCAGGATGTCCATCAGCTGGGGGTCGAGCTCTACGGCCACGGTCCACCTCATTTCTCGTGCAGGGTTTGCGGCGATGCTGCCAGTACGTGGCGTAAGGCGCCGGATTCGACCGGCTGTCAGGCCCGGATGACGGCGAGGACCTCATCACGCAACGTGGCCACTGCGTCGGCGTCGAGGGCCTCGACGTTGAGCCGCAGCAAGGGCTCGGTGTTGGACGCACGCAGGTTGAACCACGAACCGCCCGGCAGCCGAACGGTGAGCCCGTCGAGCTCGTCGAATCCGACGCCGTCCCGGTCCGCGAATCGTTCTTTGACCGCGGCGACGCGGCCTGCCTGGTCGTGGACCGTGGAGTTGATCTCGCCGGACTCGGTGTAGCGCGAGTAATCGGCCATCAGCTGCGACATCGTGCCGCCGGACTCGGCGAGCGCGGCCAGCAGGTGCAGTGCCGCGAGCATGCCGGAGTCGGCGCGCCAGAAGTCGCGGAAGTAGTAGTGCGCAGAGTGCTCGCCGCCGAACACCGCGTCGGTCTCGGCCATCGTCTGCTTGATGAAGGAGTGCCCGACGCGCGTGCGGACCGGGCGCCCACCGTGCTCGACGACGATCTCCGGCACCGCCTGCGAGGTGATCAGGTTGTGGATGACGGCGCTGCCGGGGGACTTCGCGAGCTCCCGGACCGCCACCAGCGCGGTGATCGCGCTCGGGCTCACCGGCGCGCCGCGCTCGTCCACGAAGAAGCACCGGTCGGCGTCGCCGTCGAAGGCCAGGCCGATGTCGGCCCCCTCCTCGACGATGCGTTTCTGCAGGTCCACAAGATTGGCCGGGTCGAGCGGGTTGGCTTCGTGGTGAGGGAAGTTCCCGTCGAGCTCGAAGTACATCGGGACGACGTCGAGGGGTAGTCCGGCCAGCACCGCGGGCACGGTGTGCCCGCCCATCCCGTTGCCGGCATCGACGACGACAGTGAGCCTGCGCCCGCCGGACAGGTCCACCAGGTTGCGCAGGTAGGCGGCGTAGCCCGCGAGCATGTCCTGGGTGGTCACGGTGCCGCCGCCGGGCCCGTCGGGAACACCCGCCTCGACGGCCTCACGGATCGCGGTGAGGCCCGTGTCCTGCCCGATCGGGGTGGCGCCCGCGCGGCACAGCTTGATGCCGTTGTAGCGCGCCGGGTTGTGGCTGGCGGTGAACATCGCGCCGGGAAGGCCGAGGGTGCCCGAGGCGTAGTAGAGCATGTCGGTGCTGGCCAGACCGATGTCGACCACGTCGAGGCCCTGGTCGGTGACGCCCGCGGCGAACGCACGGGCCAACTCGGGCGAGCTGTCCCTCATGTCGCGCCCGACCACGACCGCGCGGGCCGGGGGGTCCTCGCTGCACAGCAGACGCGCCATCGCGGCCCCGAGTGCTCGCACGACGGGGGCGTCGAGCTGCTCGCCGACGACACCGCGGATGTCATAGGCCTTCACGATCGCGGAGAGGTCGGTCACGAGCGTGAACCCTATCGGGCGAGCTACCGGAGCGGTTCAGTGATCCGACGGACCGGGCAGCACGCGCAGGTGGCCGCGCCGTCCGGTGCCATGGACGGGCACCGCCTCGACGTGCCGGTCGACGCGACCCGCCTCGCGCACGGCCTCGGCCAGCGCGGTCAGGTCGTCGCTGCTGTGCTGCGGCGGGGCGAACTCGCCCTCGAAGCGCACGACCTCCCAGCCCAGCGGCGCGGTGAGGCGGTGCGCGTGCTTGGTGCAGAGGTCGTAGGAGTGCGGCTCGGCCTGCGTGGCCAGCGGTCCCACGACCGCCGTGGAATCGGCATAGACGTAGGTGAGAGTGGCCACCGCGAGCTCGGTGCACCCGGTCCGCGAACACCGCCGCACACTCAGCACGTCGACGACGATAGCGCGTGTTCACCGCGGGACCGGCCGCGACGCGCGCATCCCCCGCCCCATCCGGTGGCCGTCAGGCGCTCGGGTGTGCGGGCATGCACCGCCGCGGCGACTCTGGCTCTAGGATCCTCGGGTGACCACCGCGCGTCGTACGCTGCGCCGCTCACCTCGCCGGCGGGATCGGCGTGGCCGCGGCCTGCGCGGGCTGCTGTATCCGGCCTCGACGCCCGCCGCCCGCACCCGCGCGGAGAGGTTCGACGCGCTGGTGCTGGAGGCGCTGGAGCCGATCGAGCGGCGCTGGGGCTCCGAGCTGATCGACCTGGACCTGGCCGTCGACGACGTTCCCGAGGTGGATGAGACCTCGCCGGACGAGGTGGTGTGGGGCGCGGGGGTGCTCGCCGACG
>JBKJPD010000498.1:0-3355 GCA_046595345.1 Pseudonocardia sp. | reverse complement strand
GGGTGGTGCCGGAGGCCGACGCCGCGGGGGCGGCGGAGCTGCTGGGAGCGGCGGCGGCGCTGCTCGGAGCGGCGGCGGACGGGGTCTCGGAGCTGCTGCAAGCTCCCAGCGCCACGGTCAGGGCTGCCATGGCGCCCACGGCGGCCAGTCGCTGGATCTTTCGCACGGGTGTTCCTCCTCGAGCTCGGCCCGGTAAGTCCGGACCTGACATCAGAACCTTCGGCATCGCGCCAAAGATGGTTCACTCACGGGACGTAACGTTTCGGCCACGAGGCCGCAGGTCCGCGGTGGTAGGGGGCGATTGGACCATCAACTAGGCCGGTGAGGCCACTGAGGTGGTCCGATCGGGTTATGTGACGGTAAAGATAGTGGCAGGCCATCCGGTGGCACCATCCGGGATGGGCGCGACGCGCTCCTCGGGCTGTGTCACACCGTTACGGTCGGTAGCGCGGGTCTGGACGGTATGGCTGCCGGGCGCGAGATCGAACTCGGTGCGCCACATGCGCCAGGTGACGTAGTTCACCTCGGTGGAGAGCTCGGCCTCCTGCCAGGCGCCGCCGTCCACCCGCACCTCCACCTTGCCGATGCCGGTCGGCTGCGACCACGAGATGCCGGCCACCGGGACCTTGCCCGCCGGTACCTGCGCGAACCCGCGCGGGCTGTCGATGCGGGACTGGGTCTTGATCGGCCCGAACTTGCCCCACCCACGCTGCAGCCAGTAGGTCTGCTGCGCGTCGAAGGTGGTGACCTCGAGGTCGGTGAGCCACTTGGTGGCGGACAGGAACCCGTACAGCCCGGGCACGACCATTCGCACCGGGAAGCCGTGCTCGGGTGGCAGCGCCTCGCCGTTCATGCCGATCGCGAGCAGCGCACCCCTGTCCGGCTCCATGAGCACGTCGGTCGGAGTGCCCGCCGTCCACCGGTCGAGGCTCGTGCCCACCACCTGGTCGGCTCCCGGCTGCACCCCGGCCTCGAGGAGGATCGCCCGCAGGTCGACCCCGATGAAGTTGGCGGTGGAGATGTACTTCCCACCCACCTCGTTCGACACACAGGTCAGGGTGATGGTGCGCTCGACCAACGGGCGAGCGAGAAGGTCGCTGAAGTTCAGCGTGAGCTCTTTGTCGACCATCCCGTGCACCCGCATCGACCAGTCCGACGCGGCCTGCGTGGGGATCCGGAGCGCGGTGTCCACACGGTAGAAGTCCGCGTTGGAGGTCAGGAAGGTCGGGGTCCCGATCTCCGGGAACGCCGCCCCCGCCGGGATCGCCGGAGCACGCTCGGTGAGCCGCGCACGGGCGATGGCGTCGGTGACCGTCTGCCGGGAGTCGCCGACCCCACCGCCGATCAGCAGGCCGCCCCCGCCGGCCACGAGCGCACCGACGCCGACGGCCGCGGAGCCACCGATGAGCATGTTGCGCCGCGAGACCTGCGCCCCGCCGGCAACGGCAGGGGCGACGTAGGCGCGCAGTGCGAGCCTGTGCAACCAGTAGAACGAGCCGACGCCCGCGGCGAGCGACACGGCAGGGGCGACGAGGTCGGCGGGCGCGAACACCGGCGAGAAGATCACCGCGAGGAAGCCGAGCACTCCGAGCACAGAGACGACGACGACGCCCGGCGTCGGGCGGCGTCGCGACGCGATGCCGGCCACCGCGGCCACGATCGCGATGACGATGCCCATCCCCCCGAGCAGGATCGGCTTGTCGGCGGTACCGAAGGTGGTCTTGGCGAACTCGGTGACGAACTCCGGGGAGAACCGGATGAGGGTGTCGCCCACCGCGAGGTAGGGCGATGACGCCGGGGAGATCAGCGCTGCGACGAGATGGCCGACACCGAGCGCCGCCACGCCGGCCAGCACCCCGATGAGGGCGGCGAAGCCACGGGGGATGCCGGATCGGTCGGGGACGGTGGACTGGGGTGGCGTCATGGTCGTGCTCACGGTCAGGTTTCGTCCTGGAGGCCGGCTTTGGTTCATTCGGGCAAATGTGACGCTATCGGACGGCGTCCGTCTACTCCGGACCTGGGGCCAATGCAGCCCGCAGACGCGGCTCCTCGACGCGCCAGAATCCGTGCTCCCGCCCGTCCACCATGACCACCGGCACCCGATCGCCGTACTCGGCCCGCAACTCCGGGTCGGAGTCGACGTCGACGGCGTCCCACTCGTGGCCCAGCTCGCCGCAGATCCGGGCGACGTCGGCCTCAGCCGCCACGCATGCCGTGCATCCGGCACGGGTGTAGACGGTCACGCGGGGCGTCATGCCGGACTCGCCAATCGGCGGCGCGCGACCTTGCCGGTCGGAGTGCGCGGTAGTTCATCCACGAACTCGATCACCGCGGGCACCTTGAACCGGGCCAGCCGCACCACGCAGTGCGCCCGCACCTCGTCCTCGGTTATGTCCACGTCCGCCGGTCCAAGCAGGGGGACCCGCACCACCACCGCCTTGACCGCCTCGCCCGTGCGGTCGTCCGGCACCCCGACGACCGCCGCCTCCGCCACCCCGGGCAGCTCGGCGAGCACCTGCTCGACCTCCCGGGGGTAGACGTTGAACCCGTTGACGATCACCAGGTCCGATGCGCGGTCGACAAGGTGCAGGTCGCCATCGGCGTCGAGGAAACCGACGTCGGCGGTGCGGAACCACCCCTCGGCATCGGGTCCGCCCGCACCGTCGGGCCAGTACCCCGAGAACAGGTTGGGGCCGCGCACGGAGACAAGACCGGTGTCCTGCGCGGGATCGGAGACGTTCTCGTCGATGTCGCCGGGATCCGGCTCGACCCCGTCCGCGAGCGGGCGATCGTCGGCGTCGACGAGCCGCAGCTCGATACCCGGCAGTGCGCGGCCCACCGAACCCGGCTTCGCGACCCCGCCGACCGAGTTGCTCGTCAGCACCGGGCCGCCCTCGGTCAAGCCGTATCCCTCGAAGATCGACAATCCGGTGACGGCTTGGAAGTCCGCCAGCCACCGCGCCGGGAGCGGCGCACCGCCAGACGTGCAGAGCCGGACGCCCGCCGTCGCCGTCCGCAGTTCGGCGTCCGGCAGATCCAGCAGCGACCGGAACATCGACGGCACCCCGGCCACCCCACTCACCCGGTGCTCCACGAGCACCTCGGCGATGTGGGCGGGCTCGAAACCCTCGGTCAACACGGCGGTGGCGCCTGCCCAGCACACCTGGAGGAATCCGGCCGCAAGCCCGAAGATGTGGAACAGCGGCAGCGACAGCAGCACCCGGTCGACCGCGGTGACGGGCGCCGGGCGCACCGCCGCAAGCTGCTCCCGGTTGGCCAGCACCGCCCGATGGCTCAGCCGGACACCACGCGGCACCCCGGTGGTACCCGAGGTGTAGACGAGCAACGCGATGTC
>JBKJPD010000460.1:0-11167 GCA_046595345.1 Pseudonocardia sp. | reverse complement strand
GCCGTGGGAAGGCCGGGGGCTGTGGGGACCGTGGGGCCGGCGAGCGGGAGCTTGAGCGCGCCGAGCCCGGGGAGACCGGGTGCCGAGCCGAGCCCGGGGAGACCGGGTGCCGCGGGAAGGCCGGGGGCTGTGGGTGCCGTGGGAAGGCCGGGGGCTGTGGGTGCCGTGCTGTTCCCGGCAACCGCGGGTGCGTTGTTAGCCGCGGGTGCGGTCCGGTCGTTCTGGTCGACGGACGAGGATGAATGCCGGTTGGGCGCGGATGTCCCCCGGTTGGGCGCGGATGTCTCCCGGTTGACGGTGGGCATCTCGAAGTTGAACACCCCCGGGATCTGGGTGCGGCCCGCCGTGGGCGAAGCGAGGAGGTTCGGCACGTATCCGGGGGAGGTACCGACTGTGCCTGGCATCGAGAGGTTGCCAAGGTCCGGAAGCGCGGGCGCCTCGGGGGCGGCGATTGCGTGACCGGCGAAGCTGACGCCGAGGGCGGCAATGCCGGCGGCCGCGGCGGTCGTGCGCAGGCTGCGCCGAGCGAGGCTGCTCATGAACAGAGTCCCTTCGTCGTACGGTGAGCGCCCACTATCGACGCGGTTCCTTGCAACTCAACGAAAGAGCAGACCGAGAGGTGTGCAGTTCGTCCGAGAGTTGCGTAGTTCACTCGTTTTAGTGACGGTGAGCGCGTTGGTCACGTATCCGTCACCGGGACGGATGACCTGCGGTGCTCGACTTCGCCCGGCCCGGCAACGCAGGCCTCGCGGTGTTGCCCCATCATCAACGGAATGGTGCTGCTGAGGCGGATCGGAGCCGGAGCGGGGGTCGGAGCGGGGGTCGGAGCGGGTGCGGTCGGGATCGGCTGGTTCTACTCCTCGCTGCTGCTCGATACCGGCTTGCGCCCGCTCTACCCGGAACGGGTGCTGGCTACCGGAGCCGGCACCGTCACCCTCGCTGCGACGCGGCTGACCGCGCAACCCGGCGTGTGGGGCCTGCGGTGGCCCGACGGCCTCGCCGTCGTCGGGCCTGTCGTGTCGACGCGCCCAGGCGCGGTGGTCCGCACCTTCATGGCCGGTCCGACACCGCCGACGGGCACCGCCGCCGTGCTCGACACCGGCCCATGGGATCCCGACCCGGGTGCCCGCGGCCTCGCGTTCTCCGAGGTCGACATCCACACGCCTGTCGGGCCCTGCCCCGCGTGGCTGGTGCCCGCCGCGGACACCGACAGTCGCGACACCGACACCTGGGTGCTGCTGGTGCACGGTCGTGGCGGGTCCCGCCGGGAGTGCCTGCGAGTGCTTCCGGCGCTGCACGGGCTCGGCTATGCCCTACTCGTGCTCACCTACCGCAACGACGTCGGCGCCCCGGCCAGCCCGGACGGCCGATACCACTTGGGCGACACCGAGTGGCTCGATGTCGAGGCCGGTGTCCAGTACGCGCTGGCGCACGGGGCCCGGCGGGTGGTGCTCGTGGGCTGGTCGATGGGTGCGGCGATCAGCGGTGCGTTCCTGGATCGCTCGGCGGAGGCGTCCGCCGTCGCCGCGATGGTGTGGGACGCGCCGCTGGTCGACTGGCGCGCCACCCTGCGCCAACAGGCCCGCAACCGGCGGCTCCCCCCGGGGCTGACCCGGATCGCGACCTCCATCACGAGCCGGCGGATCGGCATCGACTTCGATCGGTTCGACCTTCGCCGCCGCCCGCCGGCGGTGCGCCCGCCGACGCTGATCGTGCACAGCTCCGAGGACACCGCGGTGCCCGCCGCCGCGAGCCGTGCCCTCGCCGAGGCGGCACCCACCCTCGATTGGCCGATGCGGTACCTGGAGGTGCCCGCCGTCGAGCACACGGCGGCGTGGAACGCCGACCCTGAGGCATACGAACGGGCCGTCACGACGTTTCTGACCGAGGTGCTGCGCTGACTCCCGGAGCGTGAACTGGCACGATGGGTCTGTGACCGAACCAGGAAACTCGAAGAAGACCGCGACGCTGCGGACGAACCAGGGCGACATCCGGATCACCCTGTTCCCCGACCACGCCCCCACCACGGTGGGCAACTTCGTCGGGCTCGCAACGGGCGAGAAGTCCTACAGTCAGCCCAACGCCAGCGGCGGTGACTCGGGCCCGTTCTACGACGGCTCCGTCTTCCACCGTGTCATCAGCGGATTCATGCTCCAGGGCGGCGACCCCACCGGCACCGGCCGGGGCGGCCCCGGCTACCAGTTCGACGACGAGTTCCATCCCGACCTGCGCTTCGACAAGCCGTACCTGCTCGCCATGGCCAACGCGGGTCCCGGCACCAACGGGTCGCAGTTCTTCATCACGGTCGGCCCGACCCCGCACCTCAACCGCAAGCACACGATCTTCGGTGAGGTCGCGGACGCCGAGTCGCGCGCCGTCGTCGACGCGATCGGCACCACCGCCACCGACCGGTCCGACCGGCCGCTCAACAAGGTCGTCATCGATCGCGTCGAGATCTCGGACTGACGCTGCCATGTCGTACCCGGCCGGGCCGCCGACTCCGCCGCCCTACCCCGGCCAGCCGTCGGCGGTCTGCGTCCGGCATCCGGACCGCGCCACCGGGCTCACCTGCACCCGCTGTGGACGGTCGGCGTGCCCGGAGTGCCTGCGTGAGGCATCGGTTGGTTACCAGTGCGTCGACTGCGTAGGGCAGGCGTCCCAGGGCGCCCGGCGTGGCACCACGGTGGCCGGCGCCGAGCCGGGCGGACGTCCACTGGCGGTCCCGGTGCTCATCGCACTCAATCTTGCGGTGTTCGCCTGGACCGCCGTGCAGGCACGGAGCATCACCGCCAATGCCGACTCCGACCTGTTCAACGCCTGGGCGCTCGCGCCAGAACTGGTTGCCGGAGGCGAGTGGTGGAGGCTGCTGACCTCAGGTTTCCTGCACATCGGCCCGCTGCACATCGCGTTCAACATGGTGGCGTTGTGGGTGCTCGGGCGGGACTTGGAGACGGCGCTGGGCCGGGGGCGGTTCCTGGCCCTCTACGGCGTCTCCCTGCTCGGCGGGGCCGCGGCGGTGATGCTGTTCAGCCCGGATTCGCGCGTTGCCGGGGCCTCCGGGGCGGTCTTCGGGCTGATGGGTGGGCTGGCGGTGGTGCTGCGGCGGATGCGGGTTCCCGCCGGGCAGGTGATCGGGCTGATCGCGGTGAACGTCGTGATCAGCGTCGTGATCCCGGGCATCTCGCTGATCGGGCACCTCGGCGGCCTCGTGGTCGGCGCCGCGGCCACGGCTGCGCTGGTCTACGTACCGGACCGCAACCGGAACGCCGTTCAGGCTGCCGCGTTGGTCGGGATCACCCTCCTGCTACTGGTGATCATCGCGGTGGTGGCCGTGACGCTGTAGATCCTGCGCGGATCTCACAACGGCGGGCCGGTCCTCCCCCGAGGTCAGGCCCGCCGCACGGTCGGGGGCGGAGCACGGTCAGGGTCGGAGGGCGAGAAGCAGGGGGATGACGTCCTCGGGGTCGGCGGCCAGTTCGAGCCTGCCGAACAGGAGCAGCCGCTCGTCACCGATCGCGCTCACTGTGTCCACCTCCAGCAGGGATGTCTCCCGGCCCCACCGGCGCACCCGCAACACGCGGACGCTCTGCACGAGCGGCCAGGGGTGGTGGCGGGGCCGCAACAGCCCGCCCACGGTCAGGCCGTCGGCGTCGGCGCGTAGGCGGGGGCGGGCTCGGGTGCCGAATACCGCGGCGAGGGCGAGGGCGACGGCCGCGACAGCGGCGAGTAGCCGTCCGGCCGGATCGGCGCCGGACAGCGACAGCGCCACACACCATGCAGCCGCAGCTACCGCCACGATCCAGGCACCGACGACCAGCCCGACCGCCGGACTCCACTCACACCGAGGACCGCTCACGTGAATGTGTTTCGGCAGCTCAGCGCCATCTCATGGTCATCAGAAGGCCGATCACGATGAGTGAGAAGCCGATCAGGAAGTTCGCCGGGCCGAGTGCGATCATGAAGGGGATGGCCTCGCCGGCGAGGTAGTTGACCACCAGCCACGCCAGTCCTGCGATCATCAGGCCGAGCATCACAGCCACGTAGATCGGGTGGGTCGGACCCAGCACCTTGACAGGTACGGTCGAGCGCTCGCTCCCCGGCGGCGTATAGACGGCCTTCTTGCGGATCTTCGACTTCGGCATGCTGACCTCGCGTCACGATGTGCTGGCCGTACCGGACGACCCGGGCGGTGGCCTCCACGGTATCGCGCCGCTCGCGCGACGGAACCTGCCACGGCTCATTCGGCGTGCTCAGGCGCGGGCGCAGAGCTCGGCCATCTCGGCGGTGAGGGTCTCGACGGTGGCTTCGGGGGCCGGATATCCCGCCGACGCCATCCAGTTCGCCAGCAGCCGGTGCCCGCCCTGCGTCAGTACCGACTCCGGATGGAACTGCACGCCGTGGATCGGCAGTTCGCGGTGCCGCAGTGCCATGATGACGCCGCTGTCGGTGCGGCCGGTGACCTCGAGGGCCGCGGGCATCGTGTCGGGCCGGATCGACAAGGAGTGGTAGCGGGTGGCCACGAACGGGTCGGGCAGCCCGGTGAGCACGCCACCCCCGCTGTGGTGGACCAGCGAGGTCTTGCCGTGCAGCAACTCGGGCGCCCGATCGACGACCGCGCCCCACGCCACGCCGATGGCCTGGTGGCCGAGGCACACCCCGAGCAGCGGGAGCGTCAGCTCGGCCGCGCGCCGGATGACGTCGATGCTCGCGCCTGCCCGTTCCGGGGTGCCGGGACCCGGGCTGACCAGCACCCCGTCCACGTCGCCGAGTTCGTCGAGATCGACTTCGTCGTTGCGACGTACCACGGTCTCAGCACCGAGTTGGGCGAGATACTGCACCAGGTTGTAGACGAAGCTGTCGTAGTTGTCGATGACCAGAACGCGCATGGAACCAAGTGTCCCTGAGCCGGGAGCCTGCCGTCGCGTCAGTTGCCGAAGAGCCCGCCACTGTTGCCGTTCGACTTGCCCAACGTAAGGAAGATCGTGTCGTTCGGATTGGCGGTCGACCCGCGGTCGGGGGACTGCTGCACCACCCGGCCGTCGAACTGCCGGGGAGCCGAGACCGTCGTTACCTCGACGTTGTCGAATCCGCTGTCACGGAGGATCGTGCGGGCGCCGCTCTCGGTCTGGCCGATGACGTTGGGGACCGGCAGTTGTGCGGAGTTGCCGTTCGCGACCTGGAGGGTGACGGTGGAGCCCCTCGCAGCCTGGGTGCCGGCGGCCGGCTTGGTGTCGACCACCTTTCCCTGATCGCCACCGTCCACGGTTTCCTGTTTCACGTTGAAGCCGCGGGACCGTAGCGTCTGCTCGGCGGCGGCGGCGTCCTGACCGGAGACGTCGGGTATCTGAACGTTGGTCTGCTCGATGCCCACGACGACGGCCACGGGACTGCCACTCTTGACGATCTCGCCCGCGGCCGGGGTGGACTGCAGGATGTTCCCGACCTGGCCGGCGTCGGCCGTCTCCCTCGTCGTCTGCTGGCCGAGCGTCAGCCCGCGATCGGCCAGCAGTTGGGTGGCCTCCTGCGGGCTCTTGCCCACGAGCGGGGGAACCGCGGCCGTTGGCGGACCGATCCCGACCTCCAGTACCACCGTGGTGCGGATGTTCACCTTCGTTCCGGCGGGTGGATTCGTGCCGACGATTAGGCCCTTCTTCGACGCGTCCGAGTCGACCTGCTGCTCCTCGACCCGCAGGTCGAGCCCGATCAGGGTGTTCCGGGCCGCCTGGGCCTCCTGGTTGACGACCGACGGCACGGCCACCTGTGTCACCGGGGGTGGCCCACTGAGGAAGACCTGGTAGGCGACGAACCCGATCAGTCCCAGCGCCACGAGCACCGCCGCGGCGATGCCGAAAGCCCGGGCGGTACGCCGGGGCGGATCGTCGTAGTAGTCGTCGTCGTAACCGGCGGCCGAGGCGACGTTGTGGCGGCCACCGTTCATCCGCCGCGTGTTGCCGGTGGACGTGCCGCCCGCGAGCATGGCGGTGCGTTCGTCCTCGCTCATCACGGACGGCGCGATCGGGATCTGCCCGCTGCGAACCCGGATCAGGTCCGAGCGCATCTCCGCGGCAGACTGGTAGCGGTTGATCGGATTCTTCGACAGCGCCTTGAGTACCACGGCGTCGAGCGAGGCCGGGATCGCCGGGTTGACGACCGAGGGGTGCTTCGGGTCCTCCCGCACATGTTGGTAGGCCACCGCGACCGGGGTGTCGCCGGTGAACGGCGGCTCCCCGGTGAGTAGTTCGAACAACACGCAGCCTGCGGCGTAGACGTCGCTGCGGCCGTCGACGGGCTCACCGCGCGCCTGCTCGGGGGAGAGGTACTGCGCCGTGCCGATGACGGCGGCGGTCTGTGTGACGTTCTGGCCCTCACCGAGCGCGCGGGCGATGCCGAAGTCCATGACCTTCACCGCGCCCGCACGGTTGATCATGATGTTGGCGGGCTTCACATCGCGGTGGATGATCTGGTGGCGGTGGCTGAAGTCCAGCGCGGCGCACACGTCGGCCATCACCTCGATGACCCGCTGCTGGGTCATCGGGCCCGTGGAGTTCACGATCTCCCGCAGGGTCTGCCCGTCGACGAACTCCATGACGATGTAGGGCAGCGGACCGAACTCGCTCTGCACCTCACCCGTGTCGTACACCGACACGATGGCCGGGTGGTTGAGCGAGGCGGCGTTCTGGGCCTCCCGGCGAAACCGCACCTGGAACTGCGGGTCGCGGGCCAGGTCGGCCCTCAGCACCTTGATGGCGACATCGCGGCCGAGCCGGGTGTCGAGCCCACGATGTACCTCGGACATGCCGCCGTAACCGAGCACGTCGCCCAGCTCGTAGCGCTCGGACAACAGTCGGGGGGTGGTCATCGCTGCCGGTTTCTGGTGGATTCGAGTGATGCGGCCATCATGCCGGGACTCCTCGGCTGATGGGGTGTTGCGCCCGCCACCCGAGCGCCGGGCCGTTGCCTGGGCGGGTTCACCGGATCGTCCCGGTGACGATCAACATGCCGATTGGGCCATCCGAGGCCGCCGACCGAGCCGACTTCCCCTGATGGCCCGACATGCCACGGAGCAGGAACGCCCCTACCACCACGGCGGCCAGGGTAAGCAGCACGAACACGACGAGCAACGGCATCCGACTGGTGCCGACGGCCGGGGCGAGCCGCAGCGGATCGATGGATGACAGGGGAGGTCGGGACGGCGTGTTGCCGGAGCGATGGGCGGCGCGACCCGGCGTACGGGGAGCCTCTGATGTGGGTTTTCCGTCACGCGGCGGGGTCGCCCGGCTGGTCGAGAGGCGCGCGCGTGACGGCTCGTACGTGACGACCGGCGCCGCGCCCGTGACCGAGGCCGGTGCGGGCATCGGATCCCCCCGGCGGACGGCGGCGACCGCCGCTGCGAACTCCCCGCCGGTGGCGTAGCGCTGCGTGGGGTCCTTGACCAGCACGGCCTCGATCAGCCTGCGCGCCGGAAGCGGGATGGTGTCGGGCAGCGGCGGCAGCGCGTCGCGGACCTGCATCATGGCGACGGCGACCGCGCTCTCCGCGCGGAACGGCCGGTGCCCCGCCAGGCACTCGTAGCCGACGATCCCGAGCGAGTAGACGTCGCCCGCCGGGCCGGCCTCCGCGCCGCTGGCCTGTTCCGGGGCGATGTAATGGGCGGTGCCCATCACCATCCCGGCGCGGGTGAGCGGCACCGCGTCGGCCGCCTTCGCGATCCCGAAGTCGGTGAGCTTCACCCGGCCGTCGGTGCGGACGAGGATGTTGCCGGGCTTCACGTCGCGGTGCACGTAGCCGCGCTCGTGGGCGGCCTGCAAGGCCCACGCGGCCTCCTCGATGAGGCGCAACGTCTCGGCTGGGTCGATCGGCCCGCGTGCGATCACGCTGGACAGGGGTTCGCCGCGTACCAACTCCATCACGAGATACGCCGTGCGCCTGCCGCCGACCCCGTCGGCCTCGCCGTAGTCGTGAACGGCGGCGATGCCGGAGTGGTCCAACGACGCGACGGTGCGAGCCTCGATGCGAAACCGGTGCAGGAACTCCTCGTCACCGGCGAGTTCCGGGCGCAGCAACTTGATGGCCACGTTACGGCCGAGTCGGCTGTCGGAGGCCTCCCAGACCTCGCCCATCCCGCCGACGGCGATGCGCCGTTCCAGTTGGTAGCGATCGGCGATGCGCTGTCCGGCGGCGAGGATGGTCACGGCGAGATCACCGGCCGCCCAGCGCTGCCCGGATCACCGCGCGCCCGATGGGGGCGGCGATAGCGCCGCCGGTGGCGGCGAGGTTGTTGCGGTCACCGCCCGACTCGATCAGCACGGCAACCGCGATCTGTGGATTCTCCGCGGGTGCGAACGCCACGTACCAGACGTGCGGCGGGGTGGTCTTGGGGTTGGCGCCGTGCTCCGCGGTGCCGGTCTTGGCCGCGATCTGCACGCCGGTGATCTTGCCGGTGGAGCCGTAGGAGTTCTCGTTGTTGACCATCAACTCGGTCAGTGTCTTCGCCACGTTCGTGTCGATGGCCCGACCGATCCGGTTCGGCTCGGTGGTCTGGATGGTGTCGAGCTCCTGGTTCTGGATCTCCTTGATCAGGTACGGCGCCATCACCTCGCCGCCGTTGGCGATCCCGGCCACGATCATCGCGTTCTGCAGCGGCGTGAACGCCACGTCGCGCTGGCCGATGGCGGACTGCTGGAGTGCCGCGGTATCGGGGATGTCACCGAGGGTGGAGGGCGCCACGCCCATCGGGACGGTCTGACCCACCGTTCCGATACCGAACGCCTTGGCCTGGTCACGGATGGCCTTCTCCCCGAGCTCGGCGCCGAGCTGGACGAACGCGGTGTTGCAGGAACGCTGGAGAGCGTCGCGCAGGCTCGCCGTGGCCGCCGTGCCGCAGGCGTTGCCGTTGAAGTTCTCCAGGTCGGTGTTCGTGTTCGTCAGCCTGATTCTCGACGCGGCCGTGAGCTGGCTGTCGGGGGTGAATCGGCCGCTGCTCAGCGCGGCGGCGGTATCGATCAACTTGAATGTCGACCCTGGCGGGTAGGTCTCCGAGATGGCCCGGTTGATCAGCGCCGGCGGATCGGCGGCGCTGAGCGCGTCCCACTCGGCCTTCTGCGTCTCGGGGCTGTGGCTGGCCAGCGGGTTGGGGTCGTACGACGGCGTGGACACCATGGCCAGTATCTCGCCGGTCTGCGGGCGTAGCGCGACCACCGAGCCTGTGTAGCCCTTGCTCTGGAGTTGGTCGTACGCGACCTTCTGGATTTCCGGGTTGATCGTCAGCAGGACGTTGCCGCCGCTGGGGTCGCGTCCGGTGATGAGGTCCGACAAGCGATTGCCGAACAGGCGGTCGTCGCTGCCGTTGAGCACCTCGTCGGCTGCCCGCTCCAGTCCACCGGACTTGTAGATCACCGAGTAGTAGCCGGTGAGCGGCGCGAACGCGGGCCCGTCCGCATACTGGCGCTGGTAGCGCAGCCGGTCGTCGACCTCGACGCTGCTGGCGAGCACCTGACCGTCGGCGCTGATCTGGCCGCGCTTGCGCGCGTACTCGGCCAGCAGGACGCGCTGGTTGCGCACGTCGGTGCGGTAGTCACCCGCCTTGACCACCTGCACGTAGGTCAGGTTGGCCATGAGCAGCAGGATCATTGCCATCACGGCGATCGCGATACGGCGGACGGGGGTGTTCACTTGGGGCGCTCCACTAGTTCGGTGCCCGCTTCGGCGAGCGGCACCAGCGGGGTGGCGGGACGTCGGGGCAGTGGGGCCCGAGCGGCATTCGACACTCGCAGCAGCAGCGCGACCAGCGCGTAGTTGGCCACAAGTGACGAGCCGCCGTAGGACAGGAACGGCAGCGTGAGGCCCGTGAGGGGGATCAGCTTGCTCACCCCGCCCACGACGACGAACACCTGCAGCGCCAGCGCGAACGCCAGGCCGGTGGCCAGCAGCTTGCCGAAGCTGTCGCGCACGGCGAGCGCACTGCGCAGTCCGCGGGTGATGAGCACGAGGTAGATCATGAGTATCGCGGTCAGGCCGATCAGGCCGAGTTCCTCGCCGAGGGTCGAGAGCATGAAGTCGCTCTCGGCGTAGGGGACGAGATCGGGGCGGCCGGCGCCGAGCCCGGTGCCGCCGGCCCCACCGGTTCCCAGCCCGAACAGAGCTTGGACAATCTGGTATCCGGCGCCACTGGCATCGGCGAAGGGGTCCAGCCAGATCTGGACGCGGACGCGGACGTGACCGAACAGTTGGTAGGCGATCGCGGCTCCGCCGACGAAGAACGCCAGGCCGATCAGCATCCACGAGACGCGCTCGGTTGCCGCGTACAGCAGCACCAGCACGATGCCGAAGTACAGCAGCGAGGTGCCTAGATCGCGCTCGAGCACCAGCACGCCGACCGACAGCGCCCAGGCGAGCAGTAGCGGCGCGAGGTCGCGGGCGCGGGGCAGCTCCATGCCGAGGAAACGGCGCCCGGCGCTGGTGAACAGTTCGCGCTTCTGGACGAGGAACGCGGCGAAGAACACGATCAGCAGGATCTTCGCGAACTCGCCGGGCTGGATGGAGAAGATGCCCAGCCGCAGCCAGATCTTCGCGCCGTTCACCTCGGAGATCGACGGCGGCAGTACCCCGGGCAGGGCCAGCAGGATCAGACCCGTGAATCCCGCGGTGTAGCCGTAGCGAGCAAGTGTGCGGTGGTCGCGGACGATCCACAGCACGGCGATGAACAGCACCATTCCGACGGCCGTCCACGTCACCTGGCGGCCGATCAACTCCGTGGGAAGCGCGGTATCCAGAGCCATCGCCCGGTCCGCCTTGGCGAGATCCAGCCGGTGGATCATCACCAGACCCAGGCCGTTGAGCAGCGCGACGGACGGCAGGATCAACGGATCGGCGTACGGGGCGAATCGGCGCACCGCGAGGTGACCGACCGTGAACAGTCCGAGGTAGGCGAGCCCGACGAACAACAACGACCGGGTGAGCTGCTGCTCCTGGTTGGCCTCGACCAGCGCCAGCGCTCCGGTCACCAGCAGGGTGGCGAAGGCCAGCAGCACCAACTCGATACCCCGACCGGTGGGCAGGGCAGCGGGGGTGGCCGGGGCCTGGTCGGGAGCTTCTCCGCTGCTGATGACCGCCATCAGCCCACCGGCCGGCAGGTCGTCCCCGGTACGGCCGACGCGGTCGGCAGGGG
>JBKJPD010000430.1:0-4355 GCA_046595345.1 Pseudonocardia sp. | reverse complement strand
CGAAGTCGTAGAGGTCCTCCCACGTGCGGCCGCCGATGAAGACCTGCGTCTTGGGTTGTTTCGGGCGCTGGGAGAGATCGGCCAGCAGCGATTTGATCGGCGCCATGCCGGTGCCGCCCGCGACCATCAGCAGTTCGCGGCCGGAGGTGGCGTCCACGTGCATGCGCCCCATCGGGGGGCCGATCCGCCAGGTGTCGCCGATCCGGGAGTGCGCGACCATCGCCCGGCTGACCCAGCCGTCGTTCACGGCGCGGACGTGGAACTCGAGAGCGCCGTCGGCCCGCGGCGGGTTGGCCGGGGACAGGTACCGCCACAGCCGCGGCCGTTGCGGGGTCTCGACGCTGACGTACTGGCCTGCGCGGTACGGGATGGGCTCACTGGTCTGCACGGTGATCTTGGCGAGATCCCAGCCGAGCCGCTGGTGCTCCACCACCCGGCCGAGCCAGGATGCCGGGCCCCGCTCGGCCTGTGCGGCTGTGCGCATGGCGCCCGCGGCGATCCCGTATGCGCTGGTCCAGGCCTTCTCGACATCGTCGGTCCATGCGTCGCCCGCGAACGTGGCGATGGCGCTGAGCAGCGCATTCCCGACGGCGTCGTAGTGCTGGGCGAGCACCCCGAACTTGCGGTGGTCGCGACCCAACTGTTCGAGGAAGGGCACGAGTTCGTCGGGCTGGTCGACCATCTGGACGACATGCACGAGGGCCCGGAGCAGGCGACTGCGCTGAACCTCCATGTTGGCGGGGAACAGGTCCCGTGTCTCCGGCGCCCGGCTGAACAGGGTGGCGTAGAAGTGCCGTCCGAGCTCCTCGGCCCGCGGTTCGACCAGCGCGAAGCTCGAGCGGATGATATCGACCATCTCGGACGCCTCGCTGCGGGGCTCACCGGCCGTGGGGAGGTCGGCGGTCAGCAACTGTTCAGCGGTCATCGAGGAGCCGACTCTCTCTGCTCTGTCGTCCCTCTCGGGGGAGGGCTGTAGTACATGAGACACGTACGTGGGTCACGCCAGAGTAGCGCGCGACAGCGGCCGACGTGACTCCAACGTGGGAGTGATGGCACGGTGGGCCGATGGCACCGCGAACCTCAGCACTTGCCCGAGCCGGTTCGACCATCCGACGCACCGTGGCGGAGTCCCGGGACGCGGTGTCGTCACAGGGGTCCTCGCCCCGGCCCGGATCGCCTGGTGAGCATGCCCTGCAGTGCGCTTATGACACGGCCGAACGCGCCGACCGGTTCTACGCAGATCAGCTGAGAGACCGGCTCCTGCCGGCGATGGTGGCCTTCGTCAAGCGGGCGGAGATGGTGTTCGTGGCCTCGTCGGACTCTCGCGGGGAGTGTGATGCGTCACTGCGGGCGGGGCCTCCGGGGTTCCTCCGGGTGCTCGACGAGCGCACGCTCGCCTACCCCGAGTACCGCGGCAACGGGGTGCACGCGAGCCTGGGCAACATCTCCGAGAACGGCCACGTCGGGTTGCTCATGGTCGACTTCGTCGAGGACCTGATCGGGCTGCACGTCAACGGCACGGCCCGGATCGTGTCCGACGCCGACTTCCGATGCGCCCATCCCGAGGTCCCGGCGGAGGCGTCGCGCGGGCGTCGCGCGGACCGGTGGGTGGTCGTGGACGTCGAGGAGGCCTACATCCACTGCCGCAAGCACATCCCGCGGATGGAGCGGGCGACGCGACTGCGGTCCTGGGGCACCGACGACGTGGCCGGCAAGGGCGGGGACTACTTCGGCGCCCGCGGCACCGACGCGACCGAGCCGCGCGCCGCGCCGCGCCGCCGTCGGTTCCCGAGCACCACCCACCTCTCCACCGGCCACGGGCGCTCGCTCCGGTCGGGCCGCCCGGGCCGGTCGGCGACGTGACCCTCGCTTGTACTTGAGTGGAACAGGCTCAACTTTCCTGACGTTGTTCGGATCGACGGGCACGATGGTGCACAGCAACCATTGCAGGAGGACGTGAGGGATGGACTCGTTCAACCCGACCACGAAGACACAGCAGGCCATCTCCGCAGCGGTGCAGGCCGCCGCGCTGGCAGGCAACCCCGACGTCGGTCCGACGCACCTGCTCGGCGCACTGCTGGCCCAGAGCGACGGTATCGCCGCGCCACTGCTCGCCGCCGTCGGCGCCGACGCTGCGGCTGTGCGCTCCGAGCTGGCCCAGCTCGGCAACCGACTGCCCTCGGCGGCGGGGGCTACCGTCAGCGCACCGCAGCTCTCTCGTGACGCGCTCACCGCCATCACCGCGGCTCAGCAGCTCGCCACCGAGATGGGCGACGAGTACGTCTCCACCGAGCACCTGCTGGTCGGCCTCGCGTCGGCCGCGGGGCGGGGGGCGGGGAATCCCGTAGCGCAGCTGTTGAAGCGCCATGGCGCCACCCCCGACGCGCTGCGCGAGGCGTTCGCCAAGCTGCGCGGCAACTCCCGGGTGACGAGCCCGGATCCCGAGAACACCTACCAGGCGCTGGAGAAGTACGGCGTCGACCTCACTGAGCGGGCCCGCAAGGGTGAGCTCGATCCTGTGATCGGGCGCGACACCGAGATCCGCCGGGTCGTGCAGGTGCTGTCGCGGCGTACGAAGAACAACCCCGTGCTGATCGGCGAGCCGGGCGTCGGCAAGACCGCGATCGTCGAGGGCCTGGCCCAGCGGGTGATCGCGGGCGACGTCCCCGAGTCGTTGCGCGGTAAGCGCGTCATCTCCCTCGATCTCGCGGCGATGGTGGCGGGCGCGAAGTACCGCGGCGAGTTCGAGGAGCGGCTCAAGGCCGTCCTCAAGGAGATCACCGACTCGGCCGGCCAGGTCATCACGTTCATCGACGAGCTGCACACGATCGTCGGAGCCGGAGCGTCCGGCGAAGGCGCGATGGACGCCGGAAACATGATCAAGCCGATGCTGGCCCGCGGCGAGCTGCGGCTCGTCGGCGCCACCACTCTCGACGAGTACCGCCAGCGGATCGAGAAGGACCCCGCCCTGGAGCGACGGTTCCAGCAGGTCTACGTGGGCGAGCCGTCGGTGGAGGACACCATCGGTATCCTGCGCGGGCTCAAGGAGCGCTACGAGGTGCACCACGGGGTCCGCATCACCGACGCCGCGCTCGTCGCCGCCGCCGCATTGTCGGACCGCTACATCACCGCCCGGTTCCTGCCCGACAAGGCGATCGACCTCGTCGACGAGGCCGGGTCGCGGCTCCGCATGGAGATCGACTCCCGCCCCGTCGAGATCGACACCGTCGAGCGGGCCGTCCGGCGCCTGGAAATCGAGGATATGGCGCTGGCGAAGGAGACCGACGCGCCGTCGGTCGAGCGGCTGGCCGCGTTGCGCGCCGAGCTGGCCGAGAAGAAGGAGCAGCTCTCGGCGCTGATGGCGCGCTGGCAGAACGAGCGTGCCGCGATCGAGTCGGTGCGCGACCTCAAGGAGCAGCTCGAGTCCCTGCGCGGGGAGTCCGAGCGCGCCGAGCGCGACGGCGACCTCGGTCGGGCCGCCGAGCTGCGCTACGGGAAGATCCCCGCGCTGGAGAAGAAGCTGGCCTCGTCGGTGGTCGCGCCGGGTGCCGATCTGATGCTCAAGGAGGAGGTCGGCCCCGATGACGTGGCCGACGTCGTCTCAGCGTGGACCGGCATCCCGGCCGGCCGGATGCTCGAGGGCGAGACCGCCAAGCTGCTGCGCATGGAGGACGAGCTGGGCAAGCGCGTGGTCGGACAGGCCGAGGCCGTGCGGGCCGTGTCCGACGCGGTGCGCCGCGCCCGGGCCGGCATCGCCGACGAGAACCGTCCCACCGGGTCGTTCCTGTTCCTCGGGCCCACCGGCGTAGGCAAGACCGAGCTGGCCAAGGCGCTCGCTGAGTTCCTGTTCGACGACGAGCGGGCGATGGTCCGAATCGACATGAGCGAGTACTCCGAGAAGCACTCGGTGGCACGGCTCGTCGGGGCTCCTCCCGGCTACATCGGCTATGACCAGGGCGGGCAGCTCACCGAGGCCGTGCGCCGCCGCCCGTACACCGTCGTGCTGTTCGACGAGGTGGAGAAGGCGCACCCGGACGTCTTCGACACGCTGCTGCAGGTGCTCGACGACGGGCGGCTCACCGACGGCCAGGGCCGGACCGTGGACTTCCGCAACACGATCCTGGTGCTCACGTCCAACCTCGGGTCGCGGGCGGATCAGGCGCTCGACGAGCGCGGGCGGCGGGAGGTCGTGATGGAGGCGGTGCAGCGCCACTTCAAGCCGGAGTTCCTCAACCGCCTCGACGACGTGGTGATCTTCCACGCGCTCTCGACCGAGGAGCTGTCGCACATCGTCGACATCCAGCTCGACGTGCGTCAGCTCCTCGGTCGAGAGCGCGTGGAAGATCACCACGTCG
>JBKJPD010000408.1:0-6839 GCA_046595345.1 Pseudonocardia sp. | reverse complement strand
ATGCCCGCGAGTCGGGGTCTCCGTGCGCGCGAGTCGGGCTCTGGCTGCGGTCAGTCCTCGTGCCAGCGCGGGGACGACGTGCGCGGGGGCATCAGCCGGGCCGGGACGCGCACGAGGTGCGGCCCACCCGATCTCACGGCGGCCGCGAGTGCCCCGGCCAGGCCGCCGTGCACCGAGGGCACCCCCGTCGCGGGCAGCCCGAACGCCGCGGCGAGTGCGAGGAAGTCCGGCGTCAGGAGGTCCACGCCGGCCGCCGCGTCACCGGCGCGGGCCTGGTCGTAGCGCAGCATCCCGTAGCCGCCGTCGTCGACGACCAGCACCGTGACCGGGAGCCGTTCCTGCACCAGCGTCGCCAGCTCGCCGAGCCCCATCGCGAGGCCGCCGTCGCCGCACACCGCGATCACCGGACGGCCCGCGGCCGCTGCGCCGATCGCGGCCGGCAGGCCGAAGCCGAGCGTGCCCCAGCCGACCGGGTAGGCGAGCCGCCGCGGCGCGATCGCGGACGCGTAACCCCCGACCCAGTAGCCGGCTACGGCCATGTCGCAGACGAGCACAGTGTCCTCGGTGCGCGCGGACTCCACGGCCGAGACCAGCGCGACGGCCTCGGCTGTGGCCGGATCGGCCGCCAGGTGCCCGAGCACCTTCTCCCGGAGCCCGCCCGGCGCCCACGGCGCAGCGGGTGGAAGGCGGTCCTGCAGCCCGTGCAGCGCCGCGGACAGCCCCCCGGTGACCGCGGCGTCGGCGGGCCACTCCGGCGGGTCCGGCGAGATGGCGGCGTCGACGGTGACCAGCCGCGGTGGGCGCGGCATCGTCCAGTTGCGGGTGTTCATGCCGTTGAGGTCACCGCCGATCGCCAGCAGCACGTCGGCCCCGCCGATCAGGGCGGCGGCCTCCGGCTCGTGGGGCGGCAGCCCGACGGCACACGGGTGGTCGGTCGGCGGGCAGCCGCGGCCGCCCCAACTACTCACGACCGGGGCACCGAGGTGCATCGCGAGGTGGGCTTCAGCGCCACCGCTGCCGAGTGCGCCGGTGCCGGTCCAGATCACTATCCGCCGGCCGGCGAGGAGCGCGGCGGCGGCGTCGAGGTCCGCGTCGGCCGGGGCGCCCTCGCGGCACTGCGGCACCTCGTCGGGAGGGAGGGGCACGGCCTCCTGGCCCAGCACATCGGCGGGGATGTCGAGGTAGACCGGGCCGCACGGAGGCAGCAGCGCGGTGACGGCCGCAGCGTGCAGTGCGGCGGCGACCGCACCCGGGGTGCGCGGCGTGAACACGGCCTTCGCCAACGGTGTGAACAGGGCGGCCTGGTCGCGGGATTCGTGCAACACCCCACGCAGCCTGCCCTCGCGCCGCAATGCCTGCGGGATCTCCGAGGCCACGAGCAGCACCGGGGAGCCCGCCGCGGCGGCCTCCCCGAACGCGGCGACGGTGTTGGCCGCGCCGGGTCCGGTGGTGACGACAGCCGCGCCGAGGCGCCCGGTGCTGCGCGCCCACCCATCGGCGGCATAGACGGCGGCCTGCTCGTGGCGCACGACCAGCGGACCCGGGCCGCCGCCCCGCCAGAACGCCAGGTTGTGCACGCCGGGCAGTCCGAAGACGGTGGTGGCGCCGTGCTGCGCCATCGTGTCCAGTACCTGCCGCGCCACCGTGGACTTCGTCACGGGTCGACCCTATGCGGTTCGGCGGGGCCGATCACGGCGCGCGCAGGACCCGGGAGACGCCGAGCGCCGCGGTGCGAACGGCGGGTGCGAGGCGGGCGGTGCCGAGGCGGTCGGCCCAGCCGGTGATCGAGCTCGCTGCGACCGGTCGGGGTGCGTTCCACGACGTTCCATGTCGCCAACCCGTTTCGCTCACCGGAACATCGTGGTTCCGCTGCGGCCCCGGGCGCGTCACCCTCGGTACCCATGAGCACCGCGAGGCTCCGATGAGCCCGAGAGTCACTGCCGCCATCGTCGGGCCGGGCAACATCGGCACCGACCTGCTGGCCAAGCTGCAGCGCAGCAGCACGATCGAGGTCGCGTACATGGTCGGCGTCGTCGAGTCCGATGGGCTCGTGCGGGCCCGGGAGCAGGGCATCGCCGCGTCGGCCGAGGGGGTCGACTGGCTGCTGCGCCAGTACCCGCTGCCGCAGATCGTCTTCGAGGCGAGTACCGCGGCGGCGCACCTCGCCAACGCACCGCGTTACGCCGAGGCGGCCATCCAGGCCGTCGACCTCACTCCGGCGCACCTCGGCCCGATGGTGTGTCCGCCGGTGAACCTGCGCGAGCACATCGCCGCGCCCAACGTCTCCATGATCACCTGTGGCGGGCACGCGACCATCCCGATGGTGCACGCCGTCTCGCGGATCACGCCGGTGCCCTACGCGGAGATCGTGGCGTCGGTGGCGTCGCGATCGGCGGGGCCGGGCACCCGGGCCAACATCGATGAGTTCACCCACACCACCGCGCAGGCCGTCGCCGAGGTCGGCGGCGCCGCCCGTGGCAAGGCGATCATCGTCCTGAACCCGGTGGAGCCGCCGATGATCATGCGGGACACGGTGTTCTGCATGATCGGCCCCGACGCCGACCGGGCGGCCGTCGCGGCGTCGATCCACGAGATGGCAGCCGAGGTGCGGGAGTACGTGCCCGGCTACACGTTGCGCGCCGACCCGCAGTTCGACGACCCGCACGAGGGCTGGTCGGGCAACGGGCGTGTCGCGGTGTTCCTCGAGGTCAAGGGCGACGGCGACTACCTGCCGGAATACGCGGGCAACCTCGACATCATGACGGCCGCGGCCGCCCGTGTGGGCGAGCTGATGGCCGCCAATATTATCGATGCAGCGAATCCGGGAGCACAGGCATGAGCGACATGCCCACCATCCGCGCCGACGTGCGGATCACCGACACCACGCTGCGCGACGGCAGCCACGCGATGGCCCACCAGTTCACCGAACAGCAGGTGCGCGCCACCGTGCACGCGCTGGACGGAGCGGGCGTCGAGGTCATCGAGGTGAGCCACGGCGATGGGCTGGGCGGGAGCTCGTTCAACTACGGCTTCTCCGCCGAGGACGAGATCACGCTGATCGCCGCGGCCGTGGATGAAGCGACCGAGGCGGCCATCGCGGTGCTGCTGGTGCCCGGTATCGGCACCCGCGACGACCTTCGGCGCGCTTTCGACGTGGGTGCCCGGGTCGGGCGGGTGGCCACGCACTGCACCGAGGCCGACGTGTCCATCCAGCACTTCGGGCTCGCGCGCGCTGGGGATGGAGACCGTCGGGTTCCTGATGATGGCCCACCGGACCACGCCCGACGAGCTCGCGCGCCAGGCCCGGATCATGGTCGACGCGGGCGCGCAGTGCGTGTACTGCGTCGACTCCGCGGGCGCGCTGGTGCTCGACACCGCACAGGTTCGCGTCGAGGCCATCGTCCGCGAGATCGGCCACCACGCGCAGGTGGGTTTCCACGGCCATCAGAACCTGTCGATGGGCGTCGCCAACAGCGTCTTGGCCTCCCGCAACGGCGCCAAGCAGATCGACGGTGCGCTGTGCGCGCTCGGTGCGGGTGCGGGCAACGCTCCCACCGAGGTGCTCGCGGCGACGTTCGACAAGCTCGACATCGCCACCGGGGTCGACGTCGCCGGGGTGCTGGCCGCGGCCGAGGACGTCGTCAAGCCGTTCCTGCCACGCTGGCCCTCGATGGACCGCAACGCGATCGTTCAGGGCTATGCCGGGGTGTACTCCAGCTTCCTGCTGCACGCCGAGCGCGCGGCCCTGCGGTACGGGATCCCCGCCTACGACATCCTGGCCCGCGTCGGCGAGCTCGGTACGTGGGCGGCCAGGAAGACATGATCATCGACGTGGCGATCGAGCTGGCGACTGCGAAGGCGGCGAACTGATGGAGTTCTTCGGGCATGTCATCGACGGGCGGGAGCGCGAGTCCCTCGACGGAGCGCGGTTCGACTCGGTCGACCCGTACACGCGCGAGCCGTGGGCGCAGGCGGCCCTGGGCGGTGCGCCGGAGGCCGACCTCGCCGTCACCGCCGCGCGGAGGGCGTTCGACGAGGGCCCGTGGCCGCGGATGGGCTTCGCCGAACGCGGCGCGCTACTCCACCGCCTGGCCGACCTGGTCGGTGACCATGCGGAGGAGCTCGCGCTCGCCGACACCCGCGACATGGGCAAGCCGATCAGCGACGCGCGGAGCAAGGACGTTCCGCGCACCGCTCAGAACTTCCGGTTCTTCGCCGACCATGCCCGGCTCGCGATGGCCGAGACCCTGCCGATGGACACCGGCCATCACGCCTACACCCGCTACGAGCCAGCCGGCGTCGGCGCGGCCGTGGCGTCGTGGAACTTTCCGCTGATGCTGGAGTCGTGGAAGGTCGCACCCGCACTGGCCTGGGGCAACACGGTGGTCCTCAAACCGGCTGAGGACACCCCGGCGTCCGCGACGATCCTCGCGCGGCTCGCGATCGAGGCCGGCATCCCGGCGGGCGTGCTCAACGTGCTGCACGGCTACGGCCCTGATTCGGCGGGCTCTGCACTCACCGAGGACCCCCGCGTCGACCGGATCACGTTCACCGGCGAGTCCGGCACCGGCCGGGTGATCACCCGCGCGGCGGCGGACAACCTCACCCCGGTGAGCCTGGAGCTCGGCGGCAAGGGTGCGAACCTGGTGTTCGCCGACGCAGACCTGGACAACGCGGTGGACTGGTCGATCAAGGCGATCTTCACCAACGCCGGGCAGGTCTGCGGTCGACGCCGGGACGTCGTCCACGTTCAACGACACGGCTGAAGCGGTGACCGCCCAGCGCCTGCGCGAGCAGCAGGAGCGCGCCGAGGCAGCGCGCGCGGGCGCTGAAGCCCGCGCCAACGCCTGCACCCGGCTGGTCACCGGCCCGCTCGAGCCTGAGCTGGCGGTGGAGATCCTCGCCGACGCCGTGCTCGTCGACACCGTGCTGGAGCCCTACGAGGCCGTCGGGCTCGCCGCCACGTTCTGCGAGGTCGCCATCGAGGAGTTCGACGGCGACGACGTCGAGGACCCGGTCAGCGCATGGCTCGAGGCCCAGGCCGCCGCCGGTCGGCTCCCGGCCCGCCGCGCCGCCGTCGCGTAGGCGCTCACTGGTCAGCCTGTGTCGTGTCGGTGGTGTCCAGTAGGTCGTTGCCGATGTGCCTGAGATACCACGAGCAATAGTCAAGACCTGTGGATGAAGATCTTTCAGGCTGCTTCCGATTGATGGTTGTCGTCGGGGCGCTCCACGAGCTTGCCGTTGACGAACAGGGCGCCGGCGCGGACGATCGCGACCAGATGCGGGCCGTTGACCGCGCGCCAGCGGTCCTGGGCGGCCTCGATGAGCTTGAACGCCATCGCCAACCCGGCCGCCCGCGAGCCGGGTCCGCGAGTGATCTTCGTCCGGTGTCTGACGGTGGCGAAGGTCGACTCGATCGGATTTGTCGTGCGGAGGTGGATCCAGTGCTCGGTGGGGAAGTCGTAGACCGCGAGCAGCACCTCGACATCATCGGTGATCTTCGCGACCGCCTTGGGGAACTTCGTCCCGTAGGCGGCCTCGAACGCGGTGACGGCGTCGAGGGCGTGCTGCTTGTCTTCGGCGTTCCAGATCTCGGCCAGCGCCTTCTTCGCCCCGGGATGCGCCGACTTCGGGAGCGCCCCGAGCACGTTCGCGATCTTGTGGAACCAACACCGCTGCTCTCTGGCCTGCGGGAACACCTCGCGCAGCGCACCCCAGAACCCGAGCGCGCCGTCGCCGACCGCGAGCACCGGAGCGCGCATCCCACGCCGGGCGGCATCGCGCAGCAGGTCCGCCCAGGACTCGGTGCTCTCGCGGTAGCCCTCAGCTAGCGCGACCAACTCCTTGCGGCCGTCGGCGCGCACGCCGATGAGCACGAGCAGGCACAGCTTGTGCTCCTCCAGGCGGATGTTGACGTGGATCCCGTCGGCCCACAGGTAGACGTAGTCCACCCCGGACAGGTCCCGGGCGGCGAACGTGGCTTGCTCGGCCTTCCAGGTCTCGGTCAGCTTCGTGATCACCGGCGCCGACAGACCCGCCGACGAGCCAAGGAACTGCCCCAGCGCAGGCACGAAATCCCCGGTGGACAGGCCGTGCAGGTAGAGCAACGGCAGCACTTCGGTGATCTTGGGGGTCTTGCGGCACCAGGGCGGCAGGATCGCCGAGGAGAACCGGCGGCGCTCGCCCGTCTGCGGGTCGGTGCGGCGGTCGTTGACCCTGGGCGCGGTCACCTCGACCGCACCTGCACTGGTGAGGACCTCGCGGGGCTGGTGGGTGCCGTTGCGGACCACCAGCCGCCGCCCGTTGTCATCGCGCTCGTCGAGGTGGCGGGCGATGTAGTCGTCGACCTCGGACTGCAGGGCTTCGGCCAGCATCCGGCGGGCGCCCTCGCGGACCAGCTCGTCGATCAGGGCCGGTGAGCTGCCGCCTCGGCGGGGGTCATCGGCGTCAGCAGCTCCAGGAACTACGGTGAGCACGGGTCGTACCCTTCCGACCGGCGTTGGCCCGCCGGTCTTGCTTGAGAGCCTCAAGATCACCGGGAGGGTACGGCCCCTCCAGGTCATCCACAGAGTTCAAGCATTGCTCGCACAAACGTGCAGCAGGCCGAGGATCTCTCGTCCAGTGGATCGGGCCGCGCCGAGGCGTTCGATGATGGAGACGATGCCCGCTCGACCTCACCATCGAGCATTGCGGGGTCGTGGTCGCCAGGTTCTCCTCCGTCGCTGAACGACGCAGCGCCACCGAGCTTCAGCAGGTGCTCGTCGATGCCGGGGAGCGGCTCGGTGGTGACGCCGAGCGGCTCACCGAGTAGGAGATGGACCTCCGCCGCGGGAGCGATG